>JAQTMA010000010.1:6979-38439 GCA_028714615.1 Anaerolineaceae bacterium
AAGGGTTGACGATCTCTACCGGTTTTCCTCTTTCGCAGACGAGGAGATTGGGGCAGATTGGTTTTTCCTTTTATTCTTACTGGGCAGAGGTTGTATATGCAGCAAATCCATAGAAAAGCATCCGGTTCCATGCGATGGATCAAAAAACAAGCCCCCCGCCCGACGTTTGGCCAGGGGATGGTCGAATTTGCGCTGGCTTTGCCGATTGTAATGGTGCTAATGTTGGGAATCATCGAAGGGGGCCGGTTACTATTCATCTACAGCTCCGTGGCGGCTGCCAGTCGTGAAGCTGCGAGGTATGGGGCGGGGGTTGGGGGTAATGGCCTGGGAACGAATCTGTACCGGGATTGTTCAGGTATCCGCGATGCTGCGAAACGGGTGGGTCAATTTGCCGGTGTCAATGATGCCGACATTTCGATCCATTATGATAGAGGACCAGGGAAAGAAACATCATTTCCTGATTGTTCAAATTCAGTTAATGTGGTGTTAGGCGACCGGATCATCGTTTCTGTCATCACACCTTATGAGCCGATCGTCCCATTGGTTCCGATCCCCCCGTTTCATATCGGTTCAACCAATGCGCACACCATCCTTGTCAGGGTTCCGGTGGTTGGAACACCCGCTACGCAAAGCGCTCCTCTCGCAACCCACACCCCGACGAGCACCCTGACTCCCACGAACACCCATACTCCCGATCCAAGCGCATCCCCTACCCCGACGCCCAGTCATACACCTACCCCAACGAATACGCCGCTGGCGCCAGAGAATACATCGACCCCAACCCCCACTTCAACGCCAGGCGGTCCATGTAATTCGGCCAATTACCTCATGGGGGTTGATAATCCACGGGGTGAGGTGGTGCAAGTTCATCTGAGTAATACAAAAGGTGTTACCACCATCACATCCATTTCAATCAATTGGCCAAAAACCAATACGACCGAATTGACCCTGATTACGATGGGAGGGTCAACAATTTGGTCTGGAAAAGATAAGAATCCCGCGCATGTTACAACCGGGCGTTGGATCATCGGCATGGGACAAACCGACCTCACCTTTACGTTTTCGGAATTCCTGACGGCTGATGCACGCGTCACGATAACCATAAATAACCATTATTGCTACCTGAAGAATTGAAAATGAAAATGAAACGTTTCGTCTCGAAGATCAGGAATGGAGAACGAGGCCAGAGCCTGGTCGAGCTGGCGATCTCCCTCGTATTTCTGTTGCTTTTACTAAGCGGAACGATCGATCTGGGCAGAGCCTTTTTTACATATATTACCCTGCGGGACGCTGCCCAGGAAGGCGCAATTTATGCGTCTTACCAACCCACCTGTACCGACCAGATCATTGCTCGCGTGCACGGCGCGGCGACCAGCCCGGTCGACACCGCAGGGATTGTGATGAGTTCGGCAGACATCAGCCTTCCAGACGGGGCTGTACCAGGGAAAACCATTACGATTCGGGTCAATTACAACTTTGACATCACCATGCCTCTGCTTGGCGCATTCACCGGACAGGTCGTTCCGATCACTGCGACAGTCACCAATACCATCCTAAAAATTGCTGATTCCCCTTGCTCATAGAATATTGAGCTTCGCATGGTTTATTTATATTTCGGGAGGAGCGTATGAGGAACTCAATCCGTGAGGATGAACGCGGACAAGTCCTGATCTTGTTAGTGGTGGGGATGGTAGCATTATTGGGATTTGCCGCATTAGCGATCGACGGGGGAATGGCATTTTCTGAGCGGCGCAATGCTCAGAATGCAGCGGACGCAGCAGCCGTAGCGGGTGCATATGCCATTGCCTATGATCCAGGAATCGGAAAAACGTTGGCTGAAATCGAGACCGACATCGTGCAGGCGGCTGCCATCCCAGTCGCCACGAGAAATGGGTATACCAACGGCGGCGATACGGTTGTTGATGTGCAGTACCCCCCTGTTACAGGCGACTATGCAGGGAATCCGCTGTACGTCCAGACGATTATCACAGCCAAGGTCAACACCGCGCTCATCCATTTTGTTTACGATGGGGAGGTTAAAAATACAGTAACCGCTGTTGCCCACTTTACCCCGGCAACCAAGGCTCCTCTCTATGGCGGGAATGGTCTGGTCAGCCTGGCGCCTCACGAGTGCCCGGGTTTATCTACGAACGGTAACTTCAGCGCTATCCTTACGGTGGGAGGCATCTTTGTCAACTCTGACTGCAACCCGGCAGTAGAGGGAAACAGCAATACAAAAACGATCGATACCCCGAGCATATCCTCGGTGGGTTCGATCTCTTACGACTTTTTGCATAAAGGAACCATAGACGTCGGTTCGATCAACCAACCAGCGCCTCAGTACCCCTATCCACCGGGCATAACGATGGTGAATCCGCCAAACTGTGGCGCCGCAGAAGATGCCGTTTATACCGATTCGACCCAAACATGGGCGCCGCCTGCCGGGAAAACGACCGCCGTCATCCCGGGTGGCCTGCCCCATGACTTCAAAGGGATACTCGCTCCTGGAGTGTATTGCATCGACAGCGGCGGATTCACCTTCAATGCCCAGGCGAATTGGACCGGTATCGGGGTAACATTGTTCATCACCGGCAGCCATCCATGCGATTTTACCTGGAACGGCGGCGCCGAAATCAAGCTATACGCCCCGAACTCTACAAAATACCCGACTGAAGCAGCCTGTACCGGCGACACCTGCAACTTCAAAGGCATCGTCATCTACGTCGATCCCAAAGGGTTCGCGACCTGGCCGGACACAAAGGATACGACTATCGATGGGAATAATAATTCCGAAATTTATGGCACATTATATGCCCCGACCTGCCATATGAAGAAAACGGGCGTCTCCGGCATGCAATTCGTTGGACAGTTGATCGGATATGATTTCTCCAATATCGGTACGGCAAACTTGATCCTGACGTTCGACGCCGATGATGCAGGCGAAGGCATTACACCAGCCTATATCGATCTGGTCAGGTAAACGCTCCCACAAATCGGGGATTTGCGCTACACTATCCCCATGCCCACCATCACCATCTCCCGGCAAATGGGTTCGCTCGGATACCAGGTCGCGCGGCAAGTCGCTGAGCGCTTGGGGTACCGGCTGGTATGGCGCGAGCTGATCAACCAGGCCGCCGTACGGGCAGGCGTGCCCGAGATGGCCCTGGCGACCATCGATGAGCTCGGTCTTCTGGGGGTCAGGCCCACGGCTGAGGCGCAAGCGGCCTATACGCTGGCGGTACAACAGGTGATGGAAGAACTGGCCGAGACCGGCAACGTGGTGATCGTCGGGCGGGCCGGCCAGGTGATCCTGCGTGGGCGCGCCGACACGATCCACGTGCGCGTGACCGCTCCATTTGAACTGCGCGCCTTGCGCGTGGCTAGCGCCCGGAATATATCACTGCAGGCCGCCCGCGCTCAGGTGACCACCAGCGACCGGACGCGGCGTATCTATCTCCGCCAGCATTACCAGGTCGATTGGGACGACCCCGCCCTGTATGACCTGGTGTTGAATACAGCTCGCCTGACGTCCACGACGGCCGCGGACCTGGTCGTTCGGGCCAGCGAACCTCCATCCAATCCAGCCCAACATCCCTCGCAACCGGAAATCCAAATTGAGTGTGAATAATTCTCGCCACAAACCAACCGTCTTCGCTCACCCGGCTGAGGAAGCTTTCGCCCGCATTCTCGAGTATTATGGAATCGAATGGGAGTATGAGCCGCGTACGTTCCCGCTGACGCGCGATCAGCGCGGGAATGTTACCGAAGCCTTCGCTCCGGACTTTTACTTGCCCCAGCAAGATCTCTACATCGAGCTGACGACCTTGCGCCCACGCCTGACGACCTTTAAGAACCGGCGCATTCGCATGATGCAGGAACTCTACCCGGAGGTCAAGGTCAAGTTGTTCAAACGCCGCGATATGCGCGAGCTGATGTTGAAGTTTGGGCTGTACCAGGAGGCTGAAGACCTGGATGGTACAGCTGCCCAAAAGCGGTCGGGGAACGGCGAGCTTGACTCCGGCCACTGAAGCCATCCTGGCTGACATCGAGCAGGTGCTGATCCCGGCCGAGACTCTCCGGCAGCGCGTCCACGAGCTGGGGACTGCCATCTCCCAGGATTACGAAGGCAAGAGTCCCTTGATGGTGGGGGTGCTGAAAGGGGTCATCTTTCTGATGACGGACCTGCTGCGGGAGATCAGTATCCCGGTGGAAGTCGATTTCATGGCCGTCTCGAGCTATTCACGGGAGTCACGCGACCGCGGCCTGGTGCGCCTGGTGAAGGACCTGGAAGTCTCGATCGCCGACCGGCACGTGCTCTTCGTTGAGGATATGATCGATACCGGGTTGACGTTGAACTACCTGTTGAGTAACCTGCGCGCCCGCGGCCCGGCCAGCCTGGAAGTCTGTGCGTTTTTCAGTAAGCCGGCGCACCGCCTGATTGATGTTCCGGTGCGCTACCAGGGGTTCGAACTGCCCGACCGCTTTGTGGTGGGGTATGGGTTGGATTATCGTGAGCGATACCGAAATTTACCGTTCGTGGGGGTGCTCAAGCGCGAGGCGCTGAAAAGATAAGAACATTGATCCGCGAATTTCACGAAATTTGTTTTACCAATTAGCGTAATTCGCGGATCAATGTTCTTAAATCAAAAAGGGAGTTCCAATTAACCTTCCAGCTCACTTCTCATTGGTCTTTTCGGCAGATCAGGTCTCAAAGGCCGCCACAAATGTAGCATGGGCTTTGAACCCGCGTGACCTACTTCGTCTCGTTCTTTTCATCCCGTTTCGGTGCCTTTTGGTAGGCTCAACCTCTGGCCTTTCCCTTTTATCATATTTCGTTTGGGATACACCAGTTAGATTACCATTGGAGATGAAGGTGCTACGCGAGCGATCCGTCTGCCGTTGTCTTTCTGAAAAGCTAAGGTGTCACCGCACCCGTAAGCTTACATCTAGATGAACAGCACCGATTTCGCTCCAATGAGAGGGCATCTCAATTCTTTGGAACTCCCTCGATTTCATTATAGCTCGAAAAAAAGATTTGTCAATATATCCGACAAATTTTGTCCGCCATTATTATCTAGCCCCATTGTGAACCGGCTGTTTCCAAGATGGCGCGCAGGGTCGCCAGGAAGCGCGCCCCGGCGACCCCATCCACGGCGCGGTGATCGACCGAAAGGGTCACGCTCATCATCTCTCGGGCGACGGGCCGGCCGGCTTCATCGGGAACAAAGCGCCTGGAGACCCGTCCTACGGCCAGGATGGCGACCTGGGGGGGATTGATGATGGCGGTGAACTGGTCCACCCCATACATACCCAGGTTGGAGATGGTAAAGGTTCCGTCGGCGACCTCTTCTGGGCGAAGCCTGGCCTCGCGCGCCCGGTGGGTGAGATCCGCCAGTTCTCCGGCAACCTGAAAAATGCCCTTGGCGGCTGCCTGGTGGATGACCGGAACGATCAGCCCGTCCTCCAGGGCCACTGCCACCCCCAGGTTGATCTCGGGTTGGAGCTCGATGCGGTCATCAAAGAGGTAGCTGTTCAGCAGCGGGTGTTGGCCCAGCGCGGCTGCGCAGGCTTTAGCGATGATGGCGGTGAGCGAGACCGGCGCCTGACCGAGGGACACCCGGCTTTGGAGCAGACCGCGTAAAGCGATCGCAGCGCCCATATCGATATCAACGGTCAGGAAGATGTGCGGGGCCTGCTGGTAGCTGGCTTGTAAGCGCCGGGCGATGGTCAGGCGCATACCTTTTAAGGGGATGACGACGGTTTGGTTGGAGCGCTCTGTTTGACCGGCTTCGGGAGAGGTTTTCTCGGCGGCGATGGCCTCCTTCTGGGCGACCCAGGCAGTCACGTCCCAACCCTGGACGCGGCCATCGGCCCCGGTGCCTGGCACCTGGGTGAGGTCCACCTGCCGTTCAGCCGCCAGCCGGCGCGCTGCCGGAGAAGCGGGGACTTTACCGGGAACGGGAGACGAAGCCGGTGTTGGCGCCGAGCGGGCTTGCAGGACGGCCTGCACATCCTGGCGGGTGACGCGGCCTTTCGAGCCGCTGGCCGGAACGGCGGCCAGGTTTACGTTTTCGGCAGCGGCCATGCGGCGCGCCAGGGGGGTGGATTGGACCGTGGTCTGTGAGGGCGTTGCGCTGTGGGCGGGTGGCGCTGCGGGTGTGGGAGTCGCCGTCTCGCCTTCCGAGAGGATGGTGGCGATCACCTGGGTTACGGGGACGGTATCGCCTTCCTGACAGCGGATGCCAGAGACGATCCCACTTGCCGGCGATTCGACCTCCATATTGACCTTATCGGTGGTTACCTCGCACAACGGATCTCCCTGTTCGACCCGGTCGCCTTCCTTGACCCGCCAGGTTACCAGGGTGGCTTCTTCCTGGGTCATTCCGAACTTAGGCATGATGACTGGTTTGGCCATAGGATGTCCTAATAAGCGCCGCGCGCCATGTTGCGCATCTCGGCTGCGATCGTATCGACCTGCGGGACGGCGTGGTGTTCCAGGTTACGATTATAGGGGATGGGAATATCCAGCCCGGTCAAGCGGCGGATGGGCGCTTCCAGATAGGCGAAAGCCCGGCTGGCCGCGATCCGAGCGGCGACTTCTCCGCCATAGCCACCCGTGCCAGGCGCCTCATGGACGATCAACAGGCGGCCGGTTTTAACCACCGAATCGATGATAGGCGCTTCGTCCAGCGGGTTGAGCGTCCGCGGATCGATCAGCTCCACGTCGATTCCTTCTCCGGCCAACTGCTGCGCCGCTTCGAGTGCACGGGAAACCATTAGCGAGGTGGCTACCACGGTAACGTCTTTCCCCGGGCGGACGAGGCGAGCTTTCCCAAGCGGGATGCGATACATCTCTTCAGGCACCGGGCCGCTCGTTTTGTAAAGCAACTTATGTTCGATGAAGATGATCGGGTTGCCGTCGTAGATGGACGAGAGCAGCAGGCCTTTGGCGTCATAAGGGGTTGCCGGCATGACGACCTTTAGCCCAGGCACGTGGACAAACCAGGCCTCCAGGCTTTCGGAATGCTGGGCAGCAGCACCGGTACCCGAGCCGGCGGGCATGCGTAGCACCATCGGAGCGGAGGCTTTGCCCCCGAACATGAAGCGCACCTTGGAAGCTTGTAAGACGATCTGTTCCATCGATAAAGTGACGAAATCCATAAACTGGATCTCGCCAACCGGGTGCATTTCAGTCAGCGCCGCGCCCAAGCAAGCTCCGGCGATAGTAGCTTCCGAGATGGGCGTGTCGCGGATTCGCTCGGAGCCAAACTGGTCAATAAGCCCGGCGGTAACTCCAAACGCGCCTCCATACACACCAATATCCTCTCCCAGCAAGAAAACACTCGGGTCTGACTGCAGCGCCTGGCGCAGTCCTTCGCGCAGGGCTTCGGCATAAGTCAGCGTGCGCTCGGTTTCAGGCATAAACGCCCTCCAAAATGGTCGAGAGCTGCGGTTCCGGGCAGGTTTCGGCGAATGCGACGGCTTGATCTACCAACCGGTAGGCATCAACCCGAATTTCTTCCTCGGCTTCTGCAGTCAGCAAGCCAGCTTTCCCCAGGCGGCCGGACAGGCGAGGAATGGGGTCTCTGGCCTGCCATTCCTTGACTTCCTCACGCGTCCGGTAGAGCTGCCGGTCGCTCTTGGAGTGCCCACGCCAACGGTAGGTGAGGCTTTCAACCAGGGTAGGACCGTCACCGGCGCGAGCGCGCTCGGCGGCCGTGCGCACGACATCGTTCACCGCGAAGAAATCATTGCCATCGACGCTGCATCCTGGGATTCCGTAGGCTGCCGCCCTGTCCGAAATATGGGGAACGTGCATGGAGCGCTGCACCGACATCGACATGCCATACTGGTTATTCTCACACAAGTACACCACCGGTAACTTCCAGATGGAAGCCATATTGAGCGATTCGTGGAAGGCGCCTTCGTTAGATGCGCCATCGCCAAAGATCACAAGGCAGACCTGCTCCGTCTGGCGCAACTGGATGCTCAATCCCACGCCGACGGCGATGGGGAGCCCGCCGCCAACGATGCCATTGGCGCCCAGGTTGTTGTGTTCCACGTCGGCGATGTGCATGGAGCCGCCGCGGCCCCGGCAGTAACCGGTCTCTTTACCCATAAATTCGGCCATCATCCGGTTAAGCTCGCTACCCCAGGCCAGGCAATGCCCGTGCCCGCGGTGGTGATTGATCAGGTAATCGGAGCCGCGCCGGACTGCCAGGCTCGCCCCAACTGCGGTGGCCTCCTGACCGATGGAAAGATGCATGGTGCCGTGCACTTTCCCCAGGCTGTAGAGCTCCTCGGCTTTTTCTTCAAACGCGCGAATCAGGTAATGCAGGGCCAGCAACTCGTGCGCCTGTTCTGGCGTTAACCCAGCGAGTTTTCCGGGCGAGATTGAATCCGATTGAGATGGGAACACCACGCTGAACCTCCTTGCCGGTTCGAAAGTGAAAAGACGAACTTGCATTAAATTCATTATAACGTTATAATGTTCTTATATCAAGATGTTGGCATAAACTTTCTTCTTCGTTCTGATTACCTTCTCGGAGATGAGTAAATGACCCAAGAGATCAATGTTGGAATCATTGGCACCCGGTTCATGGGGCGCGCGCATAGCAATGCCTATATGGACGTCGCGCACTATTTCAACCTGCCCATGAAACCCGTGATGAAACTGGCCTGCGGGAAAGAATGCCAGGAGGACCTGGATGCTTTCGCCAATCAGTTCGGCTGGCAGGCGACCGAGTGCGACTGGCAGAAAGTGGTGGAGCGGGATGACATCGACATGGTCGATATCTGCACCTCCAACGCCACCCACATGCCCATTGCGATCGCCGCCGCAAAACGCGGCAAGCACGTTCTGTGTGAAAAACCGATGGCAATGAACGCCGCAGAAGCGCGCTGCATGCTGGATGCGGTGAGTGAAGCAGGCGTAACGAATATGGTCGCCTTCAATTACCGGCGGGTACCGGCGATAGCGCTCGCCAAACAAATGATCGCGCAAGGGAAACTGGGCAAGATCCGTCACTTCAACGCCGTCTACTACCAGGACTGGCTGGTGGACCCGAATTTTCCCATCGTGTGGCGGCACGATATCAAGCAGGCTGGCTCCGGGGCGCACGGCGACATGAACGCCCACATCGTCGACCTGGCCCGCTTCCTGGTCGGCGATATCGAGGCGGTGAACGGGATGACCGAAATCTTTATCAAAGAGCGGCCCCTGGCGGATGGTTCCGGGCGCGGGCCGGTGACGGCCGACGATGCGGCCACTTTCCTGGCACGTTTTCAAAGCGGAGCGATGGGCTCCTTCCAGTGCACACGCCTGGCGACCGGGCGCAAGAACTTCCTGCGCCTGGAGATTTTCGGCAGCCAGGGCAGCCTCAACTTCAACCTGGAACGCCTCAACGAGCTGGAATACTACTCCCTGGCCGATGAAACGATTGAGCAGGGCTTCCGTACCATCCTGGTGACCGAGCCGCAACACCCATACCTCAAGGCATGGTGGCCGGCCGGCCATATCATCGGCTGGGAGCACACCTTCATTCACGAGATCGCCGACTTTCTCCAGGCTGCCGGCGAGAAAAAGCCGGTGCAAGCCGATTTTTACGATGGGCTGCGCTGCCAGGAAGTGCTGGATGCGGTCATGGTTTCGGCGAATGACCAGTGCTGGGTAACCATTCCGGAGACTGGCCGGTAAAATGGAACTCACCCCGCTCAATCTCCCTGTCGTCCAGGCCCGCCTGGTCAACCGCCAGAACAAGCTACCGCTTTACCAGCAGCTTTACGAAATCCTGCGTGGGTACATCCAGCGGGAAGAATGGGAAGTAGGCAAAATGATCCCGGCGGAGCCGGAGCTGATGGAACAATTTGGGGTCAGCCGGACGACGGTGCGACAGGTGTTGGACCGGCTGGTGACCGAAGGGATGATCTATCGCCAGCAGGGGCGGGGGAGTTTTGTGGCCGAACCGACCCTGGAACAGGGCTTGATGCGCATCGTCAGCTTTACCGAAGACATGCGCCAGCGGGGCCTGCAGCCGGGTACCCAGATGCTGGCCGCCGAGCTGGAGCCGGCTTCAGAGGAAGTGGCCGAGAAATTGGAGGTGCAGCCCGGCGAAGAGATGGTGCGTCTGGAGCGGTTGCGCCTTGCGAATGGCGAGCCGATGAGCATCGAAGTCGCCTATCTGGTCCACCGGCTTTGCCGGGGACTGCTGGAGCGCTATGATTTCTCAAAGAACCCCCTGCGAGAAGCGCTTGAGCGCGATTATGGCTTGCACCTGGCTAGTGCGCGGCAGGTGATCCGCGCTATTGTTGCCAGCCCTACCCAGGCCCGGCTGCTGCACATTCCCTCCAAATCACCGCTGCTGTTCATCGAGCGGGTCTCCTATTCGCAGCAAGCCGTTCCGGCTGAGTACTTACATATTTATTACCGGGCAGACCGCTACTCCCTCTACAATGAACTCCATGACTGACCAACAAATCAATTCCATGTCGTCTGCCTACCCGGCCATCGTCAGCATGGGCGAGATTCTCATCGACCTGTTCCCGGCGGAGCTGGGGCGCAAGATCGCCGAAGTAACCGCCTTCCACCCCAAACCGGGCGGGGCGCCAGCCAACGTGGCCGTAGCGGCGCGCCGGTTGGGAACGCCCAGCGCCTTTATCGGCAAGGTTGGCGACGACGCCTTCGGAAAGCATTTGATTCAGGTGCTGGCTGAGCAGGGAGTGGAAACAAAGGGAATCCGCACAGACCGCCAGGTGCGCACCACCCTGGCCTTCATCGCCATGCCGGACGAAAACCACGCCGAGTTTGTCTTCTACCGCAATCCGGGAGCGGACTTGATGATTCGCCAGGACGAACTGGAGCGGGGATTGCTTACCGGCGCACGCGCCTTTCACTTTGGCTCCCTGAGCCTGGTGGACGAACCCGCCCGCAGCGCTACTCGAGAAGCAGTGCGCCTGGCGCGCGGAGCGGGAGCATTGATCTCCTATGATGTGAATTACCGCCCCAGCTTGTGGGCGAGCCCCGCACAAGCTCTCCAACAGGCGCGGTTGATGACGGCTGAGGCAGACCTGCTCAAGGTGAACGAAGTCGAGCTGGATCTGTTGGCCGGCCAGAGCCAGGACCTACCCACAGCCTGCCAGATACTGCTCGGCCAGGGAGTGAAGCTGGTCGCAGTCACCCTGGGACCCAAGGGCAGCTTCTTTTATTCTGCCGAGGCCTGCGGTTTTGTGCCGGCTTTTCCCGTGGTCACGGTAGACGCGACCGGCTGCGGGGATGCATTCATCGCTGCCCTGCTGACCCGCCTGGTCAATAACCGGGATTGGCGCGCCACGCTTAGCGAGGCACAGTTAAGCGAAGATTTCCGTTTTGCGAACGCGGCAGGGGCCATTACGGCGCTGACCCAGGGAGTCATCCCTGCCCTGCCCACGGCCGAACGGGTTAGGGAATTTCTATTGGAGGTGAAATGACCGAACGAATGACATCAATTATGGATATCCCAGCGTTAAAAGAGATCGCCCGCGACCTACGGCTGGATATCCTCGATACCACCACCCTGGCTGGTTCGGGTCACCCATCCAGCTCGTTCTCGGCGGTGGAAATTGTAGTCGCCCTGTATTTTGGGGGCATCCTGCGCTACCGTCCCCAGGAGCCCGAATGGCCGGATCGCGATCGTTTTATTATGAGCAAAGGCCATGCCGCACCCTTGCTCTACCCGGCCCTGGCTCGCGCCGGCTATTTCGACCGGGAAATGATCTGGAAATTGCGCCAGATCGACAGCCCCGTCCAGGGCCACCCGATCCTGGGCTTGATGCCCGGGGTGGAAGCGACTACCGGGTCGCTCGGGCAAGGGTTATCGCTGGGCATCGGGCACCTGTTGGGCGCGCGCCTGGCAGGCCGCGATTACCGCGTCTACGTGCTGATCGGAGACGGCGAATGTGAAGCCGGGCAGGTGTGGGAGGCAGCTATGGCGGCTGCCCACTTCAAATGCGACCGGCTGATCGCCATCCTGGATTACAACAAATTCCAGGAGACGGGACCGATCAGCCGCGAGATGGGCCTCGAGCCGCTCGCAGAGAAGTGGCGCGCGTTTGGCTGGCGAGTGGACGAAGTCGACGGGCACGATATTGCTGCCATCCTCGCCAAACTGACTGCCTTGCAACAGCCCGATGGGCGGCCGTCGATCTTGATCGCAAACACAATAAAAGGCAAGGGGGTTTCCTTTGTCGAAGCTGACTTCACATTCCACGGCCGGGCGCTGACCCCCGAGCAAGCCAAACGTGCGCGAGAGGAGCTCCTATGCAACTAGGCGAACGAGCTGGATTGAAACCCAGCAAACCCATGCGGGACATCTTCGGTGAAGCCCTCCTGGCTGTAGCCACCGAGAATCCCAAGGTCGTCGTTCTAGATGGCGACCTTGGCAACAGTACCAAAGCCGAAATGGTGCGGATAGCTTTTCCGGAACGCTTCTTCAATATCGGTATCGCCGAGAGCAACCTGGTTGGCATCGGTGCGGGACTGGCCGGCGCCGGATTTATTCCGTGGATTACCAGTTTCTCGTCCTTCTTGTTGTGCAATGCGTATGACCAGATCCGCCTGGCGGTGGCTATCTCGAACCTGAACGCTAAGATCCTCGGCTCGCACGGCGGGATCACTCTCGGCAAAGACGGCCCGACCCAGATGGGCATCGAAGACCTGGCCCTGGTGGGTGGTCTGCCGACCATGACGATGCTGGTTCCCTCCGACCCGGGCTCGATGTTCGCGGCGGTGAAAGCGGCAACCGATCTTGTCGGCCCGGTATTCCTGCGGTCCAGCCGGGTGGCTATGCCCCACATTTACCCGGAAGGCAAGGTCCCGTTTACGATTGGGAAGGCGAATGTGGTGCGCCAGGGGCCGGACCTGACCATCATCGGCTGCGGCATTATGGTCGCCAGTGCGCTGGATGCCGCGGCGGCGCTCGCCGAGGACGGCATCCAGGCGCGGGTGATCGACCTGCACACTCTCCGTCCCCTGGACGTCGAGACGATCCTGGCAGCCGCGCGCGAAACCGGCGCCATTGTTTGCGCCGAGGAGCATCTGTTGACCGGCGGGATGGGCAGCAATGTCGCCCGGGTGGTGGCTGGAGATACTCCGGTGCCGATGCGCTTCGTCGGGCTGGCGGATACCTACGTCGAATCAGCCGACCCGAATGACCTGCTCAAGAAATACCACCTGACCTCAGAAGATATCGTCCGGGCAGCGCGCCTGGCGCATGCGGCCAAACAGGAGCAAGGCGTTGCGAAACGCCTTCGAACAGAAATGGAGGGGGCATGATTGCCAAAGACCTGGAACACCTGGAAGCTGAGCACCGCCCGATTCGGGTAGGGGTCAGTGGAGCGGGTTGGATCGGCAGTGGGTTTGTTCGCCAGGTTTCGTTGATGAAAGGCATGCGCGTAACAGTGCTGGCCGATCCGGACGTAGCAGCAGCTCGCCGCGCCTTTGAAGAATCGGGCGTCCCTGCCGATAGCATCCGCGAAGCGCAGACACCTCCCCAGGCGATGGATGCTCTCCGCGCCGGGTTGCGGGTTGTCACCGCTTCTTACGGCCTGGCCGCCCAGTTGGAAGACGTCGATATCGTTGCAGACGTCACCACGCATCCATCCTCCGGGGCTGAAACCGCCTACGCCTGTATTCAACACGGTAAAGACGTGGTGATGGTGAACATCGAAGCGGATGTAACCGTTGGGCACATTCTAAAAAAGATGGCGACCAACGCCGGCGTGATGTACACCGTGTCGTCCGGTGATGAGCCCGGTTGCTTGATGGAACTGTGGGATTTCGTCACCAGTCTGGGATACGAACCGGTCGTGATCGGTAAAGGCAAGAACAACCCCCTCGACCCCAAAGCCACTCCCGAAACGGTCGCCGAAGCGGCCCGCAAAGCCAATAAAGACCCCTACCAGGTCGCCTCGTATGTGGATGGCACCAAAACCATGTTCGAAATGACCTGCGCGGCGAACGCGACCGGCTGCCGGCCGATCCGGCGGGGAATGGTCGGCCCGCAGGCGGACCTTGGTAATGTTTCGCGCATCTTCGCCCTGGAGAGAGACGGCGGGATCACCCGGTTCACCAGGACAGTCGACTTTGTGCAGGGCAGTGCCATGGCCGGGGGCGTCTTCATTACCGTGCGCATCGAAGATGTCCGCATTCGCGCCGACCTGGAATACCTCAAGGTAGGCAAAGGAACCTATTACACCTTTTTTCGCCCTTATCACTTGTGGTTTCTCGAGGCGCCGATTTCGGTCGCGCGGGCGTTCCTTTACAAGCAGGCTACCCTGGTACCGCTCGACCGCCCGGTGGCCGACGTGATGGCCGTTGCCAAGCGGGCCTTGCAGCCCGGCGACTGTTTGGATGAGTTTGGCGGTTTTACGTTTTACGGAGTCATGGATGAGGCCCCTGCAGTCCAGGCGCTGCGGGCTCTGCCGGTCGGTTTAGCACCGGGTGCACAAGTGCTGCATGCGGTCCCCGCCGGATCACCGATCACCTGGGATGACGTGCGCCTGGACGAGACCCAGACGGTGGTGAAGTTACGCCGCCAACAGGATCAACAGCCTGTTCAGGCCAGATAGGATTGGCGTGATGCCCTGAACGGGGCGCCGTATCTGAAAAGAGAAAGGAGACCTATGCGCATTGGAGTATTTTCTCCCTTATTTCAAAACCTGCCCTTCGAGCAGGCGCTAGACAAGATTAGCGCTGCGGGCGCTACGGCCATCGAAATCGGCACAGGCGGCTACCCCGGTAGCCAGCACTGCCCAATCGACGAGCTGCTGGTGAGCGATGGCAAGCGGAAAACATACCTGGAGACCGTTCACTCGCGGGGGATGATCATCAGCGCTTTCAGTTGCCACTATGAACCCCTTTCACCGGACAAAAACCTGGCAAAACGCTCTGACGACCTGTTCCGCCGGACGGTGCGACTGGCCAGCCTGACCGGCGTCCCGGTGGTCAACGTATTGTCCAGCCTGCCCGCCGGAGCTCCCGGAGACAGCATGCCCAACTGGGTCACCTGTCCCTGGCCGCCCCACTTCATGGAGATACTCGATTACCAGTGGAACCAGGTGGGGATTCCTTACTGGCGCGGAGCGGCTGAGTTCGCTCACCAGAATGGGGTAAAAATCGGCGTCGAGATGCACCCCGGGATGCTGGTGTATAACGTCGAGACCATGCTGCGGCTGCGGGAGGCTGCCGGTGCGGCCCTGGGCTGTAATTTCGATCCCAGCCACCTGTTTTGGAATGGCGTCGACCCGGTTGCGGCTATCCGCGCTCTCGGTGATGCCATTGTGCACGTCCACGGTAAGGACTGCTATGTGGACCATCTCAACATCGCAGTGAACGGTTGTAATGATCAAAAGCCCTACACTCACATCCCCAAGCGCGCATGGACCTTCCGCACCATCGGATATGGACACGATACCAAGACCTGGAAAGATATCATCAGCGCCCTGCGCATGGCCGGTTACGACTACGTCATCTCGATCGAGCACGAAGATGGACTGATGTCGGTGGACGAAGGTCTGGGCAAAGGGATTGCCGTCTTGAGAGAAGCGGTGGCCGTCCAACCCGCTGGAGAAATGTTTTGGGCGTAATAGAACGAACAAAATCCAGTGAATATTACCAGTTTTCTTTTGATAGAAAATCAATTTTGAGAGGATAAACGACCATGAAACTCAGTCTCGATGTGATCGGCTACGGTGGATATTTTACCAAGGACAATGAAAAGCTATCTTTGGAGGATGCCATCCGAAGAGCTGCAAAATTCGGTTATGATGCTGCCTGCATTTTTGCACATCGTCCCCTTGGTTTTCCGATGGATTTTAGCAAAGACCGCCGAAAGAAACTGGTAGATCTTTACCAGGAGCTGGATCTGGAGGTAGGTGGAATTGTCTGCTGCAATAATTTCGTGGATGCCAACCATGTGCTGGTTTTCAATACAGAAAAAGAGGTCATGTACACCGAACAATGTATTGACCTGGCTGAGGCGCTTGGAGGCAACCTAGTTCGGGTGATGGCCTCTCTCTGGGGATACTTCCAGAACCCGTGGGCGGGTCAGGGGTACGGGCTCCCCAGTTTTGAGGCGCGATCACGCCGGGTTTCACGAGGGGAAGATTTCCTTGATGCCTGGCACCAGGTGCGGATTGCATTGACCGAAGTGGCGAAATATGCTCAGGATAAGGGAATTACTTTAGCTTTACAAACTCACCCGGAAATTACCGGCAACAATGACGAAACGCTCGAGATGCTGGCGGAGGTGGGTGTAGAGAGCCTGCAGGTAGGTGTGGACCTGCCCCTGATGGAAGCGTATGACCCTGGGTCCGTGCGCAAAACAGTGCTGAAAATGGGAAAACATATGGTTTATTCTCATACGATCTCCCTGGCAAGCAACTTAACCATTGGTGGAGCGCCATACGGTTGGGAAGAAGTCACTCCGGGCACCGAGCGTGACCCCCTTCCATGGAAGACCTTTATTGAGGCCTGTAAAGAGATCGACTATCAAGGCTTGTTCTCTCATGAGCAGTGCTCCCCAATCCTGGTGAAAGGTCACCAACTGGGTGGTCTTGCTATCATCGACGAACGCTATGTCGATTCTCGGAATTACTTCCACAAGATCTTCAAGCAACTCGATTGTTATTCGGGTCACAAACCCGAAATAGTTGAATATAGCGCGATTGAATATGCCTAAATAACCAATCCCTTTCCCCGGAAGTCCTGTTGCGATACATCTGTATCGCAACAGGTAAACCAACTCGGCCCAATTAACTTGATACTCCAATCCGGTAATTCTGCTTTTCCTGAAGCCAGACTTTAAACCTCAATGATCGGGAGGCATGTGACGCTTGTGGACCGGAAAATGTTATTACAAGTAGAAGGTTGTAGCAAAAGCTACCCCGGTGTGACAGCCTTCTCTAAGGTCGATTTCGACCTCTATGAAGGGGAGATCCATTGCGTCGTTGGTGAAAACGGTGCAGGGAAATCCACGTTCATTAAAATGCTTTCAGGGGCAATCAAGCCTGATGAAGGCACGATCATGATTGCCGGGCAGCAATATACCTCCCTTACCCCCGCACTTGCCCATCACCTGGGCATTCAGACCATCTATCAAGAAATTTCCCTGGCGCCTGACCTGACCGTAGCAGAGAATATATTTATGGGGAGAGAACCGGTCAACCGTTTTGGTTTCGTCGAATATTCCACCCTCAACCGCGAATCGAAAAAACTTCTGGATAATCTCCAAATTGACCTCAGAGTTGATATTCCAGTAGGCAGCCTAACCATCCCAGAACGACAGTCTGTTCAAATTGCCAGAGCGATGGCTCTGGAAGCCAAGGTGTTTATCCTTGATGAGCCCACGGCTTCTTATAGTACAAGCGAGATCTGCAATCTCCTGGATTTGGTAAAGCAGATTGCTCAAACAGGCGTTGGGGTCATCTATATCTCTCATCATCTGGAAGAAGTGTTCAATATCCACGACCGGATAACCGTCTTGCGGGATGGGATTAAGGTCGCTACCCACGGTAAGAATGAGGTTTCTGAAGAAACGATTATCAGTGAGATGGTGGGAAGAGATGTCAGCAAATTCTACGCCCGCGAGCGTGTGGATGTCGATTATTCAAAATCTATCGAGTTTACAAATTTTTGTCGCGGAAATGTTGTGCAAAATGTCTCCTTCAAGGTCCACAAAGGAGAAATTGTCGGATTTGCCGGCATGGTAGGTTCAGGAAGGACTGAACTAGCCAGGCTGATATTTGGCGCAGACCGAAAGTCCAATGGGAAAATTTCAATCGAAGGAAGAGAGATCAAGATCAATAATCCTGGAAATGCGATTGCTGCTGGACTCTCCTTACTCACTGAAGATCGGCAGAAAACTGGGTTGATCCTTGAGCATAGCCTGGAATGGAATGTGTCCCTCGCCCACCTAAACAATTCCGGTGGACAGTTGATCAATGAGCGGAAGGAGAGCGAGTCTGTCAGCCATTACGTTGACGAAATCAACATCCGAACACCCAGCATTCAGCAAATCGCCAGGAATTTATCAGGTGGCAATCAACAAAAGGTTGTCCTGGCGAAATGGCTCTACGCAGATGCAAACCTGATCATTTTCGACGAGCCGACCCGCGGGATCGACATCGGCGCCAAAGAAGAAATCTATAAGTTGATGGTTCAGCTCGCCAAACAGGGAAAATACATCCTGATGATTTCTTCAGATATGCCGGAATTGATCGCCATGTGTGATCGGGTGATTGTGATGCGGAAGGGTCAGATAGTCGGCGAAATCGGGCGGGAGCAGTTAAGTGAGGAGAGCATCCTAACCTGCTCCATTGGAGGAACAATATGAGTGTTACCACTGAGCTAAAAAAACAACAGGGGAAATGGAAAAGCCGAACGAATACCTCTGTCTATTACCTTTTGGGTATTCTCATTTTTGCAGGTATTGGGATGACAATGCTAGATCCGAACTTTCTCACGGTTCGGAACTTGTTTAACGTCCTCAACCAGCAATCCACGATCGGGATCGTAACGCTGGGTGTTGCGATTGCGTTGATTGCCGGGTGCATTGATCTTACCGTTGGCAATGTGCTTGCTTCCACAGCAGCTATTGCTGCTTTGATGATAACGGCTGGATGGAGTGATGTTTATGTGATCCTCTTCACTCTACTTGCCGGTCTCATTGCAGGTACGATCAATGGAATCATTGTGGTCAAGACGCGCATCGATACATTTATCGCAACCCTGGGTCTGATGAGTGTTTACCAGGGGATCGCGTTGATTATCCCGCGAGGGAACAATATCTACTTAAATAACAAGTTTGGATGGTTTGGCACCTTCCGAATAGCCGATATCGTCCCAATTCCGGTGATCTACTTCGCGCTCATTACCATCACTGTCTATTTCCTTATGAGGTTTACGAAATTTGGCAGAAAGCTTTATTCGATCGGGGGAAACCCTGAAGCAGCCTTCCTGGCTGGCATCAATTTGGACCTCAATAGAATCATTGCCTATTCTATCAGCGGCTTGTTTGCCGCATTTACCTCGCTAATAGTCATATCACGCATCGGGCAATCTCAGCCGGCAATGGGTTCTTCTTATCCATTAGAAGCCATTGCAGCGGCCGTTATTGGAGGGGTTGCCCTTACCGGGGGAAAGGGCACAATCCCGGGCACCGTTTTGGGTGTGATTCTACTGGGCCTTATTCGGAATTCCTTGAATTTGCTTCGCGTACCAAATTTCTATCAGTATGTCATGCTCGGTGGAGTCATCATCATCGCCGTAGCATTAAGCAGTATCGGGGCTTTTAGAAGGAATGGCAAATCTTGATCCACCCACAACCAAGTAAGGAGGATGAAATGAAGGTTCTAAAGAATTTGATTGCTCTCGTCGCAACACTGGTAATGGTGGTCACGATGGTTGGCTGCGCTGCACCTGCCGCCACCGTAGTCCCCACAACCGTAACAAAACCCACCACTGCACCGACGACGGCGCCATCCGTCGGCAAGAAGATATACAAGATTGGCTACATTCAGTATTCATCGGATGCGTACTACCAGAACCAGGCAGATGCAGCCAAGCTGGTGGAGAAATACATCAATGAAAACGAGAAGGACTGGGGCATCGAGATGACCTTCGTCACCTCGGAAGGCAAGCCCGAAACAGAACTGGCCAACATCGAGGACTTCATTGCCAAGAAGATGGACGCCGTTATCGACTTCACGGGTGCTGCCGCCACCGCGCAGCAGGGAGCTCAGGAAGCCAACAAGGCCAACATCCCCTTCTTCGTGGTCGGCTCGACAGCGGCGGATGGTCCGGGCAAGGTGACATCCACCATCAAGGGTGACTTTGTGGAAATGGGTGGGAAGATTGGCAAATATCTAGCCGACAACTATCCTAACGCCAAGATTGCCATTGTCGAGGGCACGCTGGGGCAGGGCATCGTCGAATATTTCGAGGAAGGTTTCCAGAAGAACCTGGGTCCCAACAACAAGATCGTCATCAAAGCGCCCAGCGATTGGAACGCCGAGAAATCCCAGAACATCATGAACGACTGGCTGGCCAACTATCATGGCGAGTTCGACATGGTGTACGCCATGAACGCCGACATCTACCTGGGTGTGGTGCGGGCTCTCAAGGACGCTGGGAAGCTCAATAATCCCATCAAAGTCATCACCCACAACGGTCGCCCGGAAGATGCGAAGGGTGTGGCGGATGGCGATGCCATCGCGACCCTGGCCAACTCCCCCACCTACGAATCAGGCGTCCTGCTGAAAGTGGTGACCACTTTCCTGCAGGGTGGCCAGGTTCCTCCGCTGGTCATTACCCCTTCGGTGTTGGTAGACAAGACCAATCCCCAGGCTCTCCTGGGTTGGGAACTGGATAAGGGCGTCAAAGCCTTCCAGGAATATGTGATTACCGCCGGCGCCACCACTGCGCCGACGACGGCGCCATCCGTCGGCAAGAAGATATACAAGATTGGCTACATTCAGTATTCATCGGATGCGTACTACCAGAACCAGGCAGATGCAGCCAAGCTGGTGGAGAAATACATCAATGAAAACGAGAAGGACTGGGGCATCGAGATGACCTTCGTCACCTCGGAAGGCAAGCCCGAAACAGAACTGGCCAACATCGAGGACTTCATTGCCAAGAAGATGGACGCCGTTATCGACTTCACGGGTGCTGCCGCCACCGCGCAGCAGGGAGCTCAGGAAGCCAACAAGGCCAACATCCCCTTCTTCGTGGTCGGCTCGACAGCGGCGGATGGTCCGGGCAAGGTGACATCCACCATCAAGGGTGACTTTGTGGAAATGGGTGGGAAGATTGGCAAATATCTAGCCGACAACTATCCTAACGCCAAGATTGCCATTGTCGAGGGCACGCTGGGGCAGGGCATCGTCGAATATTTCGAGGAAGGTTTCCAGAAGAACCTGGGTCCCAACAACAAGATCGTCATCAAAGCGCCCAGCGATTGGAACGCCGAGAAATCCCAGAACATCATGAACGACTGGCTGGCCAACTATCATGGCGAGTTCGACATGGTGTACGCCATGAACGCCGACATCTACCTGGGTGTGGTGCGGGCTCTCAAGGACGCTGGGAAGCTCAATAATCCCATCAAAGTCATCACCCACAACGGTCGCCCGGAAGATGCGAAGGGTGTGGCGGATGGCGATGCCATCGCGACCCTGGCCAACTCCCCCACCTACGAATCAGGCGTCCTGCTGAAAGTGGTGACCACTTTCCTGCAGGGTGGCCAGGTTCCTCCGCTGGTCATTACCCCTTCGGTGCTGGTAGACAAGACCAATCCCCAGGCTCTTCTGGGTTGGGAACTGGATAAGGGCGTCAAAGCCTTCCAGGAATTCAAAATTCAATAAACTACCCAGATAGTGAGATGAAGGGGCGTGCTTTCAGGTGTAGAGCACGCCCCTTTCAAACAAATACCGAGTTTTCACATATGGGAGAGGAAGCTTCTCAGATATGGATACCCATTCTGAATTTCAGAAGAGATTAAACCGCTACGTCACTGCAAATTATAACGAGAAACCTGATAGAGTCCCTTTGAGGATCTTTGCCGAGGAATTTGCAGCGAAGTATAGCGGATATAATAATTTTGAAGTCGCCATCAACCACGAGTTGCAATTTGACGTCAACCGAAAGTTTGCCGTCGAAACAGGGATTGATGCAATCCAAACCAATTCTGTGGTGAATTGGTTCGGGATGCAGAAAGCGCTTGGATGGGAGGGGATTAACTATCCTGGGATTGGCTTACCCGTGGATTCCACCAATCAATGGAGCGAGCCAACTACCGACGAGAATGCCTTTTTAAAAGCGTCTGAATATGATGAGTTCATCGACGATCCAACCCCTTTTTTGGTGAATAAGTGGCTACCTCGTTTTACCCGCCATATTAAACAACCCGGGCAAGCGGTGACCTATGAACACAATATGTCATTGATCAATGGGGTTATGGCATATGACAAATTCTTCGGTACCTGGGGCGCAAAGACAGCCGAATTAATCAACGCCGGTGTGGTTCCCGCTGTTGCTTCCGTATTAAAAGCGCCTCTGGATATTATCGGGGATAAGCTGCGAGGCTACGTCAATTTGTGTTATGACCTGCACCAATGTCGCGATAAGGTGATTGCGGCATGCGAAGCCCTGATGCCGCATCTCGCGAATCTCGTGATAGGCGGCGCAGATCCGGATCGGAATATTCCATCGATTATCTGGATGCATCGTGGCTGCATCCCTTTTATCTCTCGCAAGGACTTCGATGAGATTTATTGGCCAACTCTGAAACCCATTGTAGAAGAATTATGGGCGCAGGGACACCAGATTATCTTTTATGCCGAAGGGAACTGGGATCATCATCTCAATGCATTTGCCGAATTGCCGGAAAAAAGCATCATTTTCCATTGTGATAAAACGGATATTAACCAAGCGCATCAAGTCCTGGGGAAAAAGTTTTGCCTGAGCGGTGGCGTCTCAAATGATCTGTTGGCCAGGGGAGCCCCAGAGGAAGTAAAAGCTACATGTAAAAAGGTGATCGATACAGTTGGTCAGGATGGCGGATATATTATGGACGCCAGCGCATTGATCATGAATGATGCTCGGACGGAAAATGTAAAAGCCATGATCGACTTTACCCTCGATTATGGGGTGTATAATACGTCGAGCTTACCCTCCCTGGCGGAGATTAAACAAATATCCAGACCGGAATCTACCACCCAAATCAAGTATCCAGAACAAAAACGCAAACCAGGTGTCTGCATCCCTTGGGCAGAGAAACGACAAGAATTGCCTCAAATTGTGGAAAGAGAAGAACTCGTGCAAAAAGTATGGGAAGATGTCGACAGTTTAGGGTATGGTTTTTGTTGGGTGAATTTAACCTGGTAAGCGTCGATTACCAACAAATCCTTATCGGTATTTTGAAACTCAGGTTTCGTCCTGTGGAAAATATTTTACAATCATCGATGTCTGTGGGAAAGATACGACCGTGATCTTCTCCGATTTTCAGTTTCAGGTAACATCCGACGACGTCCTTGCCGCACAGGGTGCAGACCCGGATCGACTGCGCGCCCGGCGGCCAGCACTGGTCGAATTAACCGAGCAGGCGGTTGAGATCGGCCAAGACCTCATCCAGCCGGTGGCCTTGCTGGAAGTATTCGCGGTAAAAACCTTCCATCACCATAAGCTGAGGTTGATGGACGGCCGTTGGCTAAGTGGCCCGCTGGTAGCGCAGCACCTGGCCGGCGCCGGACAAGTGGCTCTGGTACTGGCGACCCTCGGCCCGGAAATTGACAGGCGCATCGAGAGCCTGATGAGCACAGACCCATTTACTGCCTTAGCCCTGGATACCTATGGCTCTGTGGCCGCGGAGTTGCTGGGACAGGAATTGTGCACCCGCATCTCCCAAATGGCAACGGACCAAGGCTTGAAACGCTCGATGGCGCTCAGCCCCGGAATGATCGGCTGGCCAGTAGAAGTTGGGCAAAAGGAATTGTTCAACATCTTACAACCTGAACCCAGTTTCCTCCAATTGACCTCCGGTTTCCAGATGATCCCCCGGAAATCCATCTCCCGCGCCATGGGCCTGGGTGCAGAGATGAATGACAGCCTGGATCCCTGTGATTATTGCGCCGGACGGGGTTCCTGCGCTTATCGCTATCGAGGCCATGTCGTCGATCGGATGGCGGAATGAGGCCTGCAGAACGAAACGAACCTCCAACCTTTCAGGTTGACTTGCAACCGGTAGGCCGGCGAGTCCGGGTAGTACCGGGAACCAATTTGCTCGATGCGGCGCGCATGGCCGGGGTGGATATCGTCGCTTCATGCGGGGGCATGGGAATCTGCGCAACCTGTCAGGTCAAGTTAGTCCAAGGAGACTTATCCAGCCCGACGCAGACAGAGATCGAGATGCTTTCCGACTCCGAGATGCGCTCCGGTTTTCGCCTGGCCTGTCAGGCGATGCCCACCAGCGACGTCAAAATAGATCTGCCGGCTGCATCTCTGGTGCGCGGACAACACCTTCAGGTGGAGGGGGTTGAGTCGCGGCTGGACGTTGACCCGGCGGTTGTTGCGCTTGAGGTTCACTGCCCTGAACCATCTTTATCCGATCAGCGCGGTGACCTGACTCGGGTGAACGCTGAATTGGAAAAAGTAGGCTACCCGCCTCTACAGGCATCTCTGGCGCAATATGCTGACCTGATTCACTCTTTGAGGCAGCACCACTGGAGCGCGCGCCTGGTGATCCGACCAGAGGAAGATGGCAGTCACCTGATAACCGAATTGCCCTCCCAGGTTCCTCTGTTCGGATTGGCTATGGATCTGGGTTCGACCAAGCTGGCTATGTACCTGATCGATCTCACCACAGGTGGGACATTTGCCGCTTTTGCCATTATGAATACGCAAATTGCCTACGGAGAAGATGTTGTCAGCCGGATTGCATATGCCAACCGGGGTAGCAGCGAGCGCAAGCGGCTCCAAACCATGCTGGTGGAGAGCATCAATCTGGCCGTAGCCGGGCAATGCCAAAAGGTAGGGGTTATTCCGGAGCAAATCGCAGATGTGGTGGCGGTTGGAAATACCGCCATGCACCATTTCTTTTGTGGACTGCCCGTTGAACCATTGGGCCGAGCGCCCTACGTACCCGCTGTTCAGGATGCATTGAGCTTCGCTGCGGCAGAGATCGGGTTAATCGCAGCTCCCGGCGCCAGGGTGTATCTCCCTCCCAACATTGCCGGCTTTGTGGGAGCGGATCACGTTTCAGCGTTGCTTGCCAGCCAGCAGTATTTCGGCAGTGGCTGTGGGATGCTGGTGGATATCGGCACCAACACGGAGATTAGCCTGGTGCAGGGTGAGCGCATTCTCAGTTGTTCTTGCGCATCCGGTCCAGCCTTTGAAGGGGCGCATATCCAGGATGGGATGCGGGCGGCTCCCGGTGCGATTGAAAGAATCACGATCGATCATGGGCAGCTCAGGGTCTTCACAATCGGCGGCGAGGCTGCAGTCGGGATTTGCGGATCGGGGATCTTAAACGCATTGGCCGAGATGCGCAAAGCGGCTGTCCTGGACCAGCGGGGGGTACTAAGCGGGCATGATAAGCAATGCTTTGTCCTGGTCAGCGCGGAGAACACGGGCCATGGAAGGGATATCGTCGTGACCCGCAAGGATGTCAACCAGATTCAGCTTGCCAAGGGAGCGATCCGCGGTGGAGTGCGTACGATCCTGGAAAAAGCCGGTATTTCTGACCAGCATCTCAATTCATTTATCATCGCAGGGGCTTTTGGCACCCATCTGGACGTTGAGAGCGCCATTGGCGTGGGGATGTTTCCCTGCCTTCCATTAGACCGTTTTCATCAGGTGGGCAACGCGGCGGGAGTGGGCGCCCGGCAGATGTTGCTCTCCCGGAAGAAACGGTTGGAAGCTGAAGCACTGACCCGGCGGGTTGAATACCTGGAATTGACCGTGGTCCCAGAATTTACATCTTTCTATACGGACTCGCTGTTTTTTCCCGTGGCGTCTCCATCGACCAGGGAATAAAACAGGCCAATATCAAGCCTGGCGTGGGCTGCGCGTGCTGCCGCGGATCACCAGGTTGGAGGGAAAGGTGACCGGAGTGGTTGGTACGGCCTCTCCTTGCAGCCGGTTGATCAACATGCGCACCGCCATCCCAACCATCTCTTCAGCCGGCTGGTGAACCGTGGTCAGACCTGGCCAAATTGCTTTGGAGAAGGCCAGGTCGTCGTAGCCCGCCAGGGAAACGTCTTCCGGGACGCGTACGCCTAGCTCCTGGAGTGCGTAGAAAGCGCCGTAAGCGGCTTCGTCGTTTCCCGCGAAAATTGCCGTTGGTTGCTTTACTTGCTGCCAGATCAGGCGGACAGCCGTGTACCCTCCATCGAAGGTGAATTCAGTCGGCTGCATCCACCCTGGATTGGCTTTCAGCCCGTGCGCGTGCATAGCCGCTTGCCAACCGGCTAACCGATCGGCGCTGGCCCGTAAGTTACGCGGCCCCATGAGGAAGGCGATCTGGCGGTGGCCGAGAGAGATCAGGTATTCGGTCAATGCATACGCCCCGTGGGTATCGTCGGTGGCGATGAACAGGTCATCCTCGTGCGGCTCGACCGGGCTGATCTGGATCAAAGGGACTTGATAGGTGGAGAGCAGCGCAGTTAAAAAGTCATCCGAATCGCAGGGAGGCGTACTCACCATCCCATCTGCCCGCCGCCCGGTTACCAGTTCGACCAGCCGGTTGCGGGAGCGTGGATTCCCCGGGAAGTAGGGCTGGATGAGAATCTCGTATTTTTCCTCATCTGCGATCTCGATGATCCGCCGCAGCAGGGCAGGATCTGGCTGGGAGAAACCGGGGTACATCAGAAGGCAGATGACGTAGGATTTCTGCTGGACGAGGCGGCGGGCTGAAAGGTTGGGTGAATAGCCAACATTGCGGATGGCTGCCTGGACCCGCGCTCTAAGTCCATCAGATACGGAAGGTTCGTGATTGACTACCCGAGAAACGGTTTTGATCGAGCACCCGGCTGCTCGAGCAACATCTTTAATCGTAGCGGACATGGCTGAGACCATTATAGGCGAAAAATGTAATCCAATCCGGTATTGACAACGTTGTCAATTATTAATATAATGATAAGCATGGAGGAAAACATGGACGACACCATAAAACAGCTATACGACGGTATTCTCAATGGGGAGAATAAGAACACTCCTCACCTGGTCCAATCCGCTTTGGATTCCGGCTACGATGCTGAGGTGCTCTTGAATGAGGGCATGATCGCTGCGATGAAAGAGGTCGGCCGGTTATTCGAGGAGGGAGAGTACTATATCCCGGAAATGTTGATCGCTGCGCGGGCGATGCAGGCCGGCCTGGCCGTGCTGAAACCGAGATTGGTCGAAGCCAACGTCAAGTCATCTGGGAAGGTTGCCATCGGAACCGTTAAAGGTGACCTGCACGATATCGGGAAAAACCTGGTCTCCATGATGCTGGAAGGCGCTGCCTTTGAGATTGTGGACCTGGGTGTGGATGTTCCCCCGGAGAAGTTTGTCGAAGCGGCAAAGACGAGCGGCGCCAGCATTATCGCCATGTCGGCCCTGCTAACTACTACAATGGGCAACATGAAGGCAACCATCGAAGCTTTGAAAGTTGCCGGTCTGCGCGACAAAGTCAAGATCATCATCGGGGGAGCACCCATCTCCCAACAATACGCCAACGAAATTGGCGCAGATGGGTATGCCCCGGATGCCAGCAAGTCCGTTGCTCTGGCCAAATCCTTGATTCCGGTTTAATCTCAATCAAACCAGCATCACAGCTCTGTTCCGGCAATGCCAAGGTGGTAAAAGTGAATACTTATTCTTCTCTCGCAATTGCTGACCTCCAGCAATTCGTGTTCGGTTATGCGCCGCACCCGGTCTCACTGAAAAATGGACTGGTGATTGGCGGCGGGTCGGTCTACCCCGAACTCAACTTTACCCTACCCGATATGCTCATCACCCCGGAAACCATGCCGGCTGTCCTTGAGCATTATTCTCAAATGATCCATGAAACGACTCAACGGGCAGTGGAACTGAACGCCCCCGGCCTGGTCATTGAATTTGAGCTGCTGCCGGACCTGACCCTGGTTCCGCAGTGGGGCGCCGAAGTCACCCGGATTCTACGCGAGACACTCGACCAGGTGCAACAAAACCACGGGCTGAAAACCGCGCTGCGGGTCACGCCCAACGATATCCGTGAATTCAACCGCCCTCCCCACACGCGCAGCGGCAAGTACGTGGAGGCAATGCTTTCTAGTTTTGAGCTATGCGCAAAGGCGGGCGCCGACTTCCTGGCGATCGAATCGACAGGCGGCAAGGAACTCCATGACGACGCTATCCTCAACTGCGATCTGCCACTGTCTGTGTTCAGCCTGGGAATCCTGGGTGCTCGCGACATGACCTGGTTGTGGGACCAGATTGTCCGCATCGCCGGCGAAAATGGCGCCATCCCCTCCGGCGACACGGCCTGCGGATTTGGCAACACAGCCATGGTTCTGGCCGAACAACGCTTTATTCCCCGCGTGTGGGCGGCCGTCATCCGGGTGATGTCGGTGGCGCGCAGCCTGGTTGCATTTGAGCGCGGGGCTCAAGGCCCACATAAAGACTGCGGGTACGAAGGTGTTTATATCAAAGCCATCACGGGTTGCCCGATCGCCCTGGAAGGAGCGGAAGCTGCCTGCGCGCACTTCTCTCAGATTGGCAACATCGCCAAGGCGCTCCCCGACCTGTGGAGTAACGAATCGGTGCAGAACACCAAGCTATTAGCCGGGATGGCTCCAGTCGTGTCGGTTGAACAACTAATCTACGCCACCCGGGTAATGAATATCGCTACCGGGCACGGCGCCCAGGCTGCCTGTACACTCCGCGATTGGTTTGTTGAATCGGATAGCGCGAACGATCCCCAAGCCTACGTTCTGCGCCCGGACGTGGTCCTCGAGCTGGCTGCAGAGATCATCGCCGAACCGACCGCCTATCTGCGCACCCGCCGCGCTGCCCAGGTTACGCTTGCCAAACTCCGGGCGGCCAATCGCACCGGTGAGATGCTCCCGCTCAACAAAGGGGAGCTGCGCCATCTGGAGCGGCTGTCAAAACTGGCGGATGAGCTGCCGGCCGATGAGGACCAGTTTATCGCCGATATGCTCACTCGCATCGATCGAGAGAAAGTGGTGCTGGGAGAATATGGCCTCTAGCGGTAAGCGGTTTCCGCAAGGGCGCGAGGATCACCGCAATTACCTGAGCTTCCCGATTATTCGGAGCGGGGGACCGGCCGGGATGTTGCGGTCGCTAACAACCAGGGCAAGTACCTGGTAGATAAGCGATATTTTCAAAGAGCAGCCCCCTGACCATCATGGCCATGGGGCTGTTTTTGATGGGATTATGGTATAATCAATAAATCTAATATTCGAATGTTGGTACATTGGAATTATTTTGAGGGAGCCTATGGAACTGATCAACCGCAAGAGCAAGCTTCCGTACTACCAGCAGCTTTATGACATCCTTCGCAAAAAGATAGCGAACGGAGAGTGGAAACCGGGTGATTTGATCCCCCCCGAATCGAGCCTGATCGACCAGTACCAGGTCAGCCGCAACACCGTTCGGAACGTGCTCGATATGCTGGTGAAAGAAGGACGTATTTACCGGCAGAGAGGCCTCGGCAGCTTTGTGGCTTTTCCTACCTTCGAAGAAGCCCTGGTGCATATCGTCAACTTTACCGAGGATATGCGCCAGCGTGGTTTCCAGCCAAGCTCCAGAATATTGTCCTGCGAGTTGATCCCAGCCCCCGAAGACATTGCCGAAAAATTGATGGTTCCAGCCGGGGAGGAGCTGGCCTGCCTGCGCCGCCTGCGCATCGCAGACGATAAACCCATGAGCATCGAAGAGGCCTCTTTCGTCCACCGCTATTGCCCGGGGGTGTTAAACCGGCACGATTACACCCGGGTTTCGCTGCGCGAGTCAATGGAAGCCGATTATGGCATTCGCTGGCAGCGCGCCAAACAAGCCATCCGAGCCATAAACTCGACCAAAGAGCAGGCGCACTTGCTGGGTATCCCGGCCGGATCAGCCCTCTTGTTCATCGAACGGGTGGCCTATTCCGATCAAGATATTCCCATGGAATTCCTGCGCATTTATTACAGCGGGGATCGCTACTCGTTATTCAACGAATTGACCGCGTAATCTTCCGGAGAGGATTAACCCTGGGACGATGCTAGAGACTACTCGTATTCCCCCTTTTCAACCGGACGTGGTCTGCCTGGGTGAGATCATTCTGGATATGTTTGCCGCGGAAACGGGCTGCCGGCATGAAGCGGTGAGCGCGTATTACCCCGCGGCCGGCGGGGCCCCCGCCAACGTGGCCGTGAGCCTGTCCCGGCAGGGCTGCCGGGCGGCTTTCATCGGCAAGGTGGGTGACGATGCTTTCGGCTACCGGTTGCGGGACGCGCTTCAGGAGCAGGGGGTGGACGTCAGAGGATTGCGCTTCGACCGTGAAGCGCGCACCACGCTCAACTTTATTGCTCTGCCTGACCCGAACAACGCTGCTTTCTTGTTCTACCGCAACCCGGGCGCCGACCAGCGTCTGGAACCGGGCGAGCTCGATCGCGATCTGATCGCCAATGCCCGGGCGTATCATTGCACCTCTTTTGCCCTGGCGATCGAGCCACTGCGTTCGGCAGCACTGGAAGCGCTCCACCTGGCTCACCAGTCCGAACGGTTGGTTTCATTCGACGTGAACTACCGGGCAATCGTTTGGCCGTCGCCCGAGGTTGCCCGCCGCGAAATTTTCGCCATCCTCCCCGAAGTGGACGTGCTGAAGGTCAACCAGGAAGAAGCCGAGCTCTTAACCGGTGAAACTGCAATCGAAAAAGCTGCTACAGGCCTGGCCGCTTTTGGACCATCTCTATGCGTGGTGACCCTGGGTCCCGATGGTTGCTATTACCAGTCCGCCGCCGGATCAGGCTATGTCCCCGGTTATTCGGTGAAGACCATCGATGCCTCCGGTTGTGGCGACACTTTCATTGGCGTCATGCTGGCGGGTCTGCTTGACGGCGCCGGCTGGCGTGACCGCCTCACCCGTACCAACCTGGAGCGCGTTTTGGCATACGCCAACGCTGCCGCCGCAATGACCGCCACCAAAAAGGGAGTCATTCCGGCAATCCCAACGGCCAGCGACGTCGCGGTATTTCTCAAGCAAGAACCCAGGCGATCTCAGCGAAATCCACGCCTGGCGGTCTGAGGCTTCCATGAATCCTTTGTTGATTGGGTTGGATGTGGGAACGAGCACCATCAAAGCCGTCGCGCTGGACGCGGAGACAGGCCGGCATGCGGCGTCTGCAGCGTTGCCTACCCCGGTCATCCACCCCCAAGCGGATGCCAGTGAGCACGATCCGGAGGTTCTCTGGCAAACGGTCGCCGCCTGCCTGCGCCAGGTCACCGGCCAGGTGGAGCGGAACTCGATTAAAGGCCTCGCAATTTCCTGTTTCGGTGATACCGGCCTGCCGATCGACGGGAACGGTCATCCACTCTACCCGATCCTGGCCTGGCACGACCGGCGCTGCGCTGCGCAGGTGGCCTGGTTGGAAGACCAGATCACTCCGGAGGAGCTGCAGGAAGAAACCGGGCAGCGTTTCAGCACCTCCCTCGATGCACCCAAATGGCTGTGGATCTGTGATCACTATCCGCAGCTCGCCAAACAGACGGCCACCTGGATGCCGGTCGCCAGCTTCGTGCTCTGGAAGCTCACCGGCGAAAAACTGACCGATTACAGCATCGCTTCGCGGACTTCGCTCTTCCGCCAGAAATCCCATGCGTGGTCGAGCAGGATGCTGGACCTGGTTGGACTGACGCCCGCACAGCTTCCTACGCCGCTGCCGGGAGGTAGCCCGGCGGGGAT
>JAQTMA010000010.1:38539-51617 GCA_028714615.1 Anaerolineaceae bacterium
CTTGATCGGCCACCGGTTCAGCGAGGTGATCCTCCTGGGTGGCGCCACCCGCATTCCACTCCTCACCCGCATGAAAGCCGACGTCCTCAACCAGCCGATCATCCTGGCAGAGATATGCGAACCGGCGGCTACCGGAGCCGCATTAATGGCAGGCGTTGGGACAGGCTTTTTTGCCGATGCGCAGGCCGCCTCCGCTTGCCTGCATTACCCCAAAACAACCATCTGCCCCGATCACTATCGGGCTGAATGGTACGACGGAATATACGAAACAGGCTACCGCCCACTGTACGCTGCCCTGTCCGACGTCCACCATCACCTGGCCAATTACGCAAGCCAGCACTCGCTGGCCAGCCTGATCCAGGGTTGAAAGGATTCTCCATATGCTGGTTCCCGTTACACAGTTCTATCCTCGGGCTTACGGTTGCTTTGCCATCGGCGCCTTTTCGGTGAATACCATCGAACAGGTTGCCGGCGCCTTTCGGGGAGCCCAGATTGCCCGGTGCCCCCTGATCGTGCAGGTTTCCGGAAAAGCGCGCAGCTACGTTGGCCCGAACGTATTGGAGGCTTCCATTCGCGCCACTGCCAGCCTTTACCCGGAGGTAGTTTATGCCCTGCACCTGGACCACGGCGATGAAGCCAGTTGCTACGCCTGCATCGATTCAGGATATTACAGCTCGGTGATGATTGACGCTTCGAAACACACCTTTGAGGAAAACGTCGCCATCACCCGCCGCGTTGTGCAGGCTGCTCGAAGGCACGGCATCAGCGTCGAAGCCGAGCTTGGCCGGCTTTCTGGAAAAGAAGACGACATTTCGGTCGATGAAAAAGAGGCTTTTTTTACCAACCCCGCAGAAGCAGCCGATTTCGTCAGCCAATCCGGATGCGATGCCCTGGCCGTCGCTGTTGGCACCAGCCACGGAATCAATAAATTCAAGGGCGAACAGAGCCTGGGGCTCGAGCGCCTCGCCCAAATCCAGGCGCGCCTCACGGGCTTTCCGCTCGTCTTGCATGGGGCTTCCTCGGTCCCAGCCGAGGAAATCCGGCGCATCAACGCGGCTGGGGGGCAAGTCGATCCCCAATCCCGTGGGGTGCCTGAAGCGCAATACCTGCAGGCTGCCCGGTTGGGCATCTGTAAAATTAACGTCGACACCGACAGCCGCCTGATCTGGACGCGCGTCCAACGTGAATATTTGCAGAATCACCCACAAAGCGTCGATTTCCGCGAACCGGGCCGCATCTTTATGGATGAGATGGCCCAGATGATCATCCATCACAGCCGGTTATTCGGATGTTTCGATCAAATCAAAACCTATTCAGAATTATCCCAGGGAGAAAAGCATGCCTAAGACAAAAACCACTACACTGGCCTTGATCATCGGGACTCGTGATTTCTTTCCAGCCGACCCGGTACGCCAGGGCCGAGATGAAGTCATTCGTTTATTGACCGATCTGAACGTCGATGCCATCACCCTTAGCGAAGAAGAAACCCGTTTTGGCGCAGTAGAAACCTGGGAGCAGGTCAAGAAATGCGCTGACCTTTTCCAACGCAACCGTAGCCGTATTGATGGAATCCTGGTGATTCTGCCGGTATTCGGACCAGAAAAGGCGGTGGCCGACACGATTCGTCTTTCTGAGCTGAACGTCCCCGTGCTCGTCCAGGCTTACCCGGATGACATGAGCAAACTTCAGGTCGAGCTGCGCCGCGATGCCTTCTGCGGCAAGTTTTCGGTCTGTAACAACCTGTACCAGTACGGAATCCCCTTTACATTGACCGAAAAGCACACGGTCAGCCCGACTTCCGAAAGCTTCAAGCGCGACCTGGAGAAGTTCGTCGGCGTGTGCCGGGTGGTCAAAGGCATGCGGCACGCCCGCATCGGAGCGATTGGCGCGCGGCCGAGTATCTTCAATACGGTGCGCTACAGCGAAAAGCTGCTGGAAGCCGCCGGGATCACGGTTAATACCGCCGATCTCTCAGAGATCTTCGGGGACGCCAACCGCATCGCCGAAGGTTCTCCACAAGTGAAGGAGCGCCTGGAAGGCATCCAGGCTTATGTGAACACGCAGGGTGTACCATCTCCGGCGCTGGTACGCATGGCCAGGCTGGGCGTGGCGCTCGACGAGTGGGTGGCGGTCAACGAAGTCGATGCCATTTCATTCCAGTGCTGGACCTCCATCCAGAAAAACTACGGGGTGAACGCCTGCACCCTGATGAGCATGTGGAGCGAATCCCTGCTTCCCAGCGCTTGCGAGGTAGATACCACTGGCGCGCTCTCCATGTATGCGCTCCAATTGGCATCCGAAAAACCCAGCGCATTGGTCGACTGGAACAACAACTATAGCGACGAAGACGATAAGGCCGTGCTATTCCACTGCGGCAATTGGGCCAGGAGTTACTTCGATGAGGTGAAGATGGCTAACGCTGAAATTCTGGCAACCGTGCTCGGCACTGACAATACCTATGGGACGATCTCGGGATTGGCCAAATCGAGCCCGCTCACCTACGCCCGCCTGACCACGGATGACCGCCGGGGTCGGATTCGTACGTACGTAGGCGAAGGCCAAATCACCAACGACCCGCTGGATACCTTTGGCAGCCGGGCTGTCGCCGAGATCCCCCACTTGCATAAATTGACTCATTTCATCTGCAAGAACGGCTTCGAGCATCACGCTGCCATCAATCCCTCTCACGTAGCCGGCATCCTGGAAGAAGCCTTCACAACCTACCTTGGATGGGATGTATATCACCATCCCGGGTGTGAGTGCGGTTGCACCGGCTGACCGATTGAATCGAGACCCCGGCGTCCGGAAAAAAAGGAGGTGGTATCTGGTCGAATACAAAAAGCCAAGGAAAGGCGCGTTCGGAATGGTTCGGTTTTCCCAGGTTCTATCGCAGCGCTTAGGCGGAAATAATCCTTAAGGCTTCGATGAGCCCATTGAATACAGAGCATTCTATCCGGAGGAAAGGAAGCATGTCTATGAAAAAGAACACGCTTTTGAAGCTGACAAGCCTGGTGATGGTGCTGGCATTTGTATTGGCAGCCTGTGCGCCCGCAGCGACGACTACCCCGGCGGTTCCGCCTACCCAGCCCCCTGTCCAGGAACAGCCAACGCAGCCCCCGGCTGCCAGCCCCACCGCAGTCATGGCTCAACCAACGACGCCACCTGCGACCGGTGGTGAGAAGCCAACCTTGTCCATCACCTGGTTCGAATGGCCACCCTGCGACAACATGCAGAAGCTGGTGGACCAGTACCCAGATGCTACGGTCAAGATGAATTGCGTCCCGCTGGCCCGCTGGCACGACGAGATTTTCCAGGGCTACATCGGCAAAGCCGGCTCCGACCTGGTGGTCGGCGACAGCCAGTGGACCGGTGAAGAGGTGAAGGGCAACCACATCCTGGAGCTCACCGATTGGATGAAGCAAAATACGCCGTTCGATGACTACGTCCCCGCGGCGCTTTCGGCTTATGGCGAGTATCCTCCTTCCAGCGGCAAGTATTACGGCGCCCCCATCATGGCGGACGTCCAGTTGCTGGTGTACAACAAGAATATCTTCCAGGCAAACGGTCTGACTGTACCCACCACCTGGGATGAGCTCTTGAAAGGCGCCCAGAAAGTAAAAGCTGCCGGGAAGAACGACGGCTTCGTGTGGTTCTGGGATGGGAGTAGCGATACGCTCCAATCCGCCTGGAACCAACTGGCCTGGTCTTGGGGCGGCCAATTGTGGGATCCGAAGACCTACAAAATCGCTGGGATCATCAATAGCCCCGAAAACATTGCCGCGACGGATTTTGCCGCCAGCCTGCTCAAGACCGGACCGCAAGGTTCCGGCAGTTGGGGCTACAATGAGGTTGTCGACGCAATCTGCACCGGTAAAGCTGCCATGACCTCGATCTGGGTTGGCTTCGCCAGCAGCTTCACGGATCCCAAGGGATGTAAAGAGTCGGCCAACCTCGATTTTGCTGTTCCTCCAGCCGGACCGAAAGATCACGTCTTACAACTGGGTGGCATGGGCATCAGCATCAGCAGCTACACCAAGAACAAAGATGCCGCTTTCGCTTTCCTGAAATGGCTTGAAAGCAAAGACACCCAACTCAATTGGGTTAAGCTCGGTGGATACAGCGCGGAGAAGGCCGTTCTGGCTTCTGACACCTTCCAGAAAGCCTTCCCCTACAATAACAAATTTGCCGAGGCCTACCAGTTGGTGCGCGACTTCTGGAACATCCCAGAATATGCACAGCTACTGACCATTCAGGGTAAATACCTGAACCTGGCTGTTACCGGCCAGATGAGCTCCAAAGATGCACTCGATGCCATCGCTAAGGAACAGCAGGCGGTGATCGACCAGGCTTATCCAAGCGGACCGCCAAAGTAATCAACCGGTTCCGCAATCTCGTGCGGGGGGTCGGCAGACCCCCCGCACCACCAGCACCTCGCAGGCGCTGGAGCCTGTCTTACAACGGAGGTCCGTATTGGCAACTGAGCATGTTCTTCCCAGCAAATCGGCGCAACTCGATGAAGCGCATTTCACGCCGCGCTTCCGCTGGCTCAGCGATACCGCCTTGATGAACGTGTTACTATGGCCGACGCTGATCCTGATGATCTTCATCACGATCTTCCCGATGATCTGGTCCCTGTACCTGGCGTTTACCCGCTACTCGGTCGTTCGCGACTCCAATTGGTTGACCGCTCCGGGGGTGGGATTCGGTAATTTCAACACCTTGCTGGCCGACCCCAACTTTTGGCAACGCTTTCAAATATCCGCCTCGTTCGTTATACCGGCGGTCATCGTCGAGTTTGTGCTCGGCTTTGGGATTGCCGTCTTGCTGAATAACCTGCCAAAAGGGAAAGAGATCGTTTCCACCATTATCATGATCCCCATGATGCTGACCCCCGTCGTGGTGGCTCTTTTCTGGCGCCTGCTGTTCCAGGCGGACATTGGTGTGATCAACTTTATTATTCACAATGTGCTAGGGCTGCCGCCAGTCAACTGGCTGGCCGACCGGCATGCAGCCATCTGGGCCTTGGTGGTCGTCGATGCGTGGCAATGGACACCTTTCATGATGTTGATCTCGCTGGCCGGGCTATCAGCCGTGCCACGCTACCTGTACGAAGCCGCCGAGGTTGATCGAGCTTCAGGCTGGTTCAAATTCTGGAATATTACGGTGCCGATGGTTACGCCGTTGCTGATGATCGGGTTGTTGTTCCGCCTGATGGATGCTTATAAGATATTCGAGCTTTCTTTTGTTCTCACCCAGGGTGGCCCGGGTGATTTCTCCAAGGGGCTGCCTTTTTACCTGTACGAGGTGGCCTTCCGCCAGTTCAATACCAGTTCTGCCTCGGCGATCGGCTATATCATGCTGATCGTCATCATTGCCCTGTGCAACCTGCTGATCCGTGCTCTGAACCGGATCAAGTCGGAACCTCAGCGATAAGTCAGGAAGCTGACCATGAATACAGACGCCTCACACGGTACGAAAGTCAAATTCACCACCGGGCTCACTTATCTGGGCATCGCTGGGATCATTATCGTTTTCCTCTTCCCGCTATATTGGCTGATCATCACCTCCTTCAAGGTCTTATCGGATGTGACCCTGCTTCCCCCGCGGTTCATCCCGTTCTTGCAGTTCGCCCCCACGCTGGATAACTATAAAGCGATCCTCTTCTCGGAAAGTTCAGCGAGCGGTACGAACCTGACGGCATTTCCCCAATCGTTGCTCAATAGCATCTTGATCTGCGGTGCGGCAACCGTAGTGGCGGTGATGCTCGGCACGCTGGCAGCCTACACATTCTCGCGCTTTAAGGTTAAAGGGGAATCGGACCTGTTGTTTTTCATCTTGAGCACACGCATGCTTCCCCCCATCGTCGTGATCGTACCGATCTTTCTCATGTTCACCCAGCTTTCCCTGCGCAATTCTTTTGCCGGGATCACCTTGATGTACCTTACGGCGGGGTTGCCCTTTGTAGTCTGGATGATGAAAGGTTTCTTCGACGAGATCCCCCGCGAATACGAAGACGCTGCTATGGTAGATGGATATTCGCGCCTGGAAGCCATCTGGAAAATCGTGTTGCCCGAGGCATTCCCGGCTATGTTGGCAACGGCGGTCTTCGTGCTGATCACTGCCTGGAACGACTTTGTCTTCGTGCAGATGCTCAACCCGGAATCATGGTCCACCGTGCCGGTATTCCTGTATAAGGTGATTGGCTACGGAAGAGTAGAATGGTCGAAGATGGCTGCAACCTCGGTCATCTTTCTGGTGCCCATCGTGGTCTTCACCTTCCTGGTGCGCAACCACATGCTGCGCGGGGTTACCTTTGGGGCGGTGAGGCGCTAATGGCAGAAATCCGAATTGAAAACCTGGTAAAAATCTTTCCGGGAGGCACCCGGGCGGTGGACGGCGTGAGCATTCACGTCAGCGACGGCGAGTTCCTGGTAATGCTCGGGCCTTCGGGGTGCGGCAAGACCACCACCCTGCGCTCGGTGGCGGGGCTGGAACGACAAACCAGTGGTGATATCTTTATTGGAGAGCGCCTGGTCAATAACGTTGCCCCGGCCGATCGGGATATTGCTTTCGTCTTTCAGTTTTACGCCTTGTATCCCCATCTGAAGGTTTACGACAACGTCGCTTTTCCACTGCGCGCGGCGGGAGTAGCTGAAGCTGAAATCCGCGAACGAGTGCTGGCGGTTGCGCAGATGCTCAAGATCGACCAACTCTTGAATCGCCGCCCCAGCCGGCTCCCCGCCGGTGAGCAGCAGCGCGTAGCGCTGGGGCGGGCCATCATCCGCCGCCCCCAGGTCTTCCTGTTGGACGAACCGCTCACCAACCTTGACCCCGCCATGCGCGTGGTCATGCGCGCCGAGCTCAAGAGGCTGCACCAGGAAATTGCTACCACTACCCTGTACGTGACCCACGACCAGACGGAAGCCATGTCCCTGGGGCAGCGGGTGGCGGTGATGCGGTTAGGAAAGCTGGAGCAACTGGACACGCCGCTCAACATCTATGACCATCCGGCCACGCTCTTTGTTGCCGGTTTTATCGGATCGCCGCCGATGAATTTCGTCGGAGTTCGCCTGGCAGAAGGGCCAGCGCTGGTCAATTCGACCCGCGGCTTCTGCCTGCCGATCGACGCCAGCCTGGCTGATAAACTCCCATCGGACGCCGCCCTGGTGCTGGGAGTGCGCTCCGAAGACATGCAGATTTCCAGCGATCCTTCCTGGGGAGAGCTTCAGGCGGAAGTCGAGGTCTTCGAGCCGCTTGGCGATGAGAATATTTACAGCCTGCGTTTTGCAGGCGGGCATAAATTGCTAGTAAAAGCGCCGCCTACCCTGGAGTTGGCGCTGGGGACGCTGGTGGGCGTCCACCTGGACCAAAACCGCCTGCACGTGTTCGAGGAAGCTTCCGGGAAGGCATTGAGGTAAAGATGTCGCAGATCGAACTCACCCAACTGACCAAACGATTTGGCGCAGTAACCGCGCTGAACAATATCGACCTGCAGATCGGAGACGGCGAATTCGTCATCATGCTTGGACCGAATGGCGCCGGGAAAACCACTACCTTACGCTGTGTAGCCGGATTGGAAAAGCCGGAAACCGGCAAGGTGTGCTTTGATGGGGTCGAAGTCAATAAAAAATCCCCCGCAGAACGCAATACCGCTTTCGTTTTCCAGAACTATGCCCTCTACCCGCGCAAAACGGTCTTCGAAAATATCACGTTCCCACTCGAAGCGCATCGCCTGCCGCGGGCAGAGATCGAGAAGCGGGCCAACGAAGTGGCAGACGTGCTGCATATCCGCCACTTGATGAAGCGCCGACCGGCCCAGCTTTCCGGCGGGGAGCAGCAGCGGGTGGCGCTGGGGCGGGCGTTGGTGCGCAAGGCTGCCGTCTTTTTGATGGACGAGCCGCTCACCAACCTGGATTTCAAGTTGCGCGTCGAAATGCGCACCGAGCTCAAACGCTTGCACGAGGAATTCCGCTATACCCTGCTGTACGTGACCAATGACCAGGTCGAAGCTATGGCAATGGCTGATAAGATCGCCGTGTTGAACAAGGGCGTCTTGCAGCAAGTCGGTTCACCGCGCGACGTATACGACCACCCGGTCAACCGCATTGTTGCCGCCCTCATCGGCTTTCCAACCATGAACTTCCTGGATTGCATGCCCGCTCCCGATTTCGTTCCGCGGCTGCAGGCGGCCGGCGGCGGTTGGCATCTGCCGATCACCCAGCACATCCTGGAAAAGATATCCGCCGGCGGTCAAAAGCGCTTATGGTTGGGCATCCGTCCGGAAGATATCCAGATTGGGAACGAGCCGAATGCCGGTTGCCTGGAAGGACGAGTGTTCATCAGCGAGTTGCTCGGCGATCGCACGATTGTGGACGTCTCACTGGGTGAGACGCGAGTCAAGGTGAAAGCGTCGCCCACCATCCGTCTCGACCCCGGTCAGCCGGTGTGGCTCACCCCGAACTTGAACCGCATCCACGTTTTCGATAAAACCACGGACGAGGCGATTCTTTAGCCCGTTCGCCCGAGAGGAATGTTGCCCTATGGATGAACGATTCTACGACAGGATCATGCAGGTTATTCTCATCGGGTTGGTGGTCGGGATGCTGGGGATGATCCAGCCCTTTTCTCTGGCGCTTTTTAAACCGGCTTTCCTGATCCTCTTTTATTGCACGTTGGGGTATATCGTATTTTCGCATATCAACCCCCGACCCGCAAAAAAGATTGAGGACGATTCCACCGCCGGACCTCCTAATGTCGTCGAAGGCGAGGAGCAAGGGCGCAGGGGCGATTAGCTCCGGCTCACACCGATGAGAATAGTGTTGTGATATCCATTCCCATCCTGTGTTTTGACCTGGACGGGACGTTGTTGGACGGTCAAGGTCGCATCCACCCCAGCGACGTGGCGATTCTGTCGGGGGGGACGGGCGCTCTGTTGGTTCCCACGACAGGGCGGCCGTTGAGTTCGGTCCGCAATGTCTTTGCCCGCCACGGTTTGTTCACCGACCGGCCGATCCCCCTTCCGTTGGTACTTCAAAACGGTGCAGCGCTTTACCTGCCCGGGGAGCGGCTGCAAGCCTACACCCCTTTCAAACGCGATGTGCAAGCAGCGTTGCTGAGCCTTGCACACGGTTATCACCAGGTCACCTTTTTATTTCTCGACCAATCATCGATCGACGTGCTCTGGCCGCATCCTTTTGCCGAACGGGCGGCGCAAAGTTATGATTTCATCACCCAACCGTTTTCAACGACCAATTCCAGCAAAGCCTATAGTAAAATGATGTGCGTGTCTGCATCGCCTGCAGGCATATCCGGGTTCTACCACCAGACCGCCGGGATACCAGTCGAGCGCGCCTACAGCATGCCGACTGTTCTCGAGATCACCCCGCCGGGGATCAATAAGGGCAAGGGGGTAGAGCAGCTCCTGGCCACGCTCGGGCTGGAGCGCAGCCCGATCTATGCAGCCGGGGATGGCGGCAATGACCTGGCGCTCTTCGAACTGGCGAGACGTTCCTTTGCGCCGGGCAACAGCCCCGAACTGGTTCGCAGCGCCGCTGACCAACTGGTCAACACCGGCGAGAACGGGCTGCTCACTCCCATGTTGCAAGCTTCAGAGCAGGCAGACTACCAGAAGAGATCGGAGAATCCATGAAGATTATCATAGCAAGCGATCATATCGGACGGCCATTGAAGGATGTTGTCGTCCAACACTTGAAAAATCGCGGCCACGAACCGGTTGATCTGGGCGTGCACAGCGATTCGCCAGTGGATTACCCGGACGTGGGCCAAGAATTAGCCGAGCGCATCGCACGGGGTGAATATGAGCGGGGTATCCTGGTGTGCGGCACGGGGATCGGCATGGCCATCGTGGCCAACAAGGTGCCGGGGGTGCGGGCGGCAGTCTGCCACGATCCCTATTCAGCCGAGCGGGCCCGGAAGAGTAACGATGCCCAGGTGATGACGCTCGGCTCGCAAGTGATCGGCAGCGAGGTTGCTAAAGCATTGGTGGATATCTGGCTGGCCGCCGAGTTCGCGGGTGGTCGTTCGGCGGCGAAGGTGGAAAAGATCAATGGCCTGGACGAACACTACCGGAAATTATAACGCCGGAGAATCCATCGACCGGTTGCCCAGGCCTTCAGCAAGCCAGGTTAGCGAGAGGTTTGATTCAAGGTAGGTCACAGGCATCCGGACATCATATCCTGCAGCTCGGGCGGGTCCGTGAGCCGTATCTTCACGTGAGGGGTGGCGTGCCAATCAGCGCAGCGCTGCAGAGCAGCCGCCAGGTCGACTGCCATCTCTTGGGTAGGTTCGATGCCCGCTTCGAGGTACAGGGAGCGTACCTCAAAATAGCCTTCTTTGCGATATGCTTTGGCATCTAAACGGCCGATCAGCGCACCCCGCTGCAGGATCGGCAAGGAGAAATACCCATAGCGGCGCTTGGCCGCCGGCGTGTAACATTCGATGGTGTAGTCGAAGCCGAAGAGAGCTTTCACCCGGGCGCGGTCCCAGACCAGGGGATCAAAGGGGGTGAGCAAGGTGGTCAGGCTGGGCTGTAATTCACCGCGCAGGGCGGCTTCGGCCAGGGGTAGGCGTTCCGGGTGCAGGTAGGCTGGGGTATCCCAGCCCTCAATTTCAACAGGGAGCAGTTCACCCCAGGCGACCAGGCTTTTCAGCCGATCGAGGTTGCCCTGCTTGGGCATGTGGAAGTATTCGGGCACCCAGGCCGGCAGGGCGATTCCCAGGCAGCGCACGGCCTTCAGGCTCAGGCTGCGATGCACTTCCTCTTGGGAAGGTGTGAGAGAATCATCCCAATCCGGTCGGACGCGCTCGCGCAAGTCATAGATGCGCTGGAATTTCTCCCGCCGGGCGACCATCAGCTCGCCCGAGACGAACAGGCACTCCAGAGCGGTCTTCTCATCTTTCCAGGCCCACCATCCCCCAGCCGGCTTGGAATCGTTTTCGAAGTCGGCGGAGCGCAAGCCTCCTTCGTGGTGGATGCGATCCATCACGCGCTTCACCAATTCAGGGTGTTCGCGCATCCACGCCGTTGTGTCGCCCCAGCCGCGCACGCCGGTGAGCATGATGCGGCGGTAAAGCGGGAAATCTTCTGAAGGGATCAGGCATGCAGCATGAGACCAGTACTCGAATAACTGCCCTTCGCTGAGAAGCTCGTCCAACCAGGCAGGTTGATAGGCGCCCAGGTGGCTCCACAGGACAAAATATGGGCTGCGCGCGACCACGTGAATGGTGTCCAGTTGTAGCACCCCCATTTGCCGGATGGCTGCCAGCAAGTTATCCTTCGTTGCGGGGTGTTGCGGAGGAGCGAGCAAACCCATGCTCGCCAGCATGATATTTCGAGCGGCAGGAAGAGGAATTTTCAATTTACTTATGCTGATCAAAATAGATGGTAAGAAGTGGGGTGAGATCGGCGGGGGAGTGCTGGTGGAGCAGGGCAAAGAAATCTTGGGCAGTAGCCCGCTTGTGGGCGTACTGGATGGCATAATCTTTCAGGAAGGCAAAGAAGACTTCGTCTCCCACGCGGATGCGCAGATCTTCCAGGAAGGAAGCGCCGCGCAGGTAGACCGCATTGCGGTACAGGGTAAACCCCCCATAATCGTAGATCGGGAGATTGATCCAACCTTGCGGATTATAGAATCCAATGCGGAAGGCCCACCACCAGTCCGACAGTTCGGGGTGGATCCGCTCGTAGTATAAGCGCTCTGCGTAAGTAGCCATAGCCTCGTCCAACCACGGTTCGAGCGCCTGGTCATCGCCTACCACGCCATACCACCACTGGTGGGCGGTCTCGTGCACGGCGATGGCGGTCAGATAACCCTTGGGCGTGCCGTCGTAGAGGTTGTAGAACCCGCGGCTGAGGAAATACAAGCCATCGTATTCCATACCGTCCAGAAAATCAGCCTCGACGACGCTGAGGGTGGCATGCGGATAAGCGCCGAAGAGCTGGTTATAGAGTTCGAGCGCCGAGGAAGTGTCTCGCAAAGCTGCTTCACCCGCAGTTTTGTCCCATGGGAAGGTGTAGGCATACACGGTCGTGGCGCCGACCGTCTGGCTGGCAAGGATGTACTGAACGCTGGTTGAAACGGCAAAAGCGCGCCCGGCATCGAGGGTGTAATGATAGTGGTTGCCGTCCTGGCTGGCCGGAGCGCTGGCAGCAACCACCAGGCCGGTGGGTGGATTGAGCAGCTCAAGGTCCACCTTGTAATCAGCGGCGTCATAGACTTCGTGTTCGCCGAAAGCCCAGGCAGCGTGCAGCAGCCAACCGGTTCCGGGTTGGTAGGCAGCCAGGTAGGGATACCAATCAACCAGGTTGGTCTGGCGAGAAGTATAGCCAAAGGGGACCGGGCGGCGGTCGCCGGTGGGGGCTGGAATGGCCGGCAAAGCAAGGTGGAAATTCAAGTCGAGGCGTAGGGTATCCCCTGGGACGAGCGGGGCCGGCAGGCGTAATTCCAAACGGTGGTCTTGCAAGGTGTAGCTGGTAGCAGGCAGTGCATCTGCTCCATGAAGACCAATCGAATTCAGCGAAAAGGCGCCAGGGTAATGATTGGCTTCTACGACCAGAACCAGGGAGGGCAGCGGTTGGTCCCAGGAATTGGAAACGATGATCTGTTCCTGGACCAGGGTGGAATGCTGCGTATAGTCAAGTTGCGCCGAGAGTTGGTAGCTGGTCCGAATGGGAACACGGAGCGCAGGCGGGGTGGGTTGTGTGGGCGCCAGGCTTGCAACGGTAGTTGCAGTCGGGGTGATGGTGGGGGTAGCGCTTCCGATAACTGCGGAAATAGGAGCAGCACCTGGAGGAGTAGAGGTGGAGAAGCTCGACATTCCACCGGTTGGGAAGCAAGCGGCGAGGGCGCAGGTGAGGAAGATCAGGACAGCCGGGCAGTCCAGGAGGGGGTGGAAGGCATGAGGCTTCATAGATACGTGTCTCAATTATAAAGCACGCAGCCAAAGAAATCGGGTTTGCTCGGAAATACCGGAGGGTCCGTGCCCGCCTTCTCAATGGATGGAACGTGTGAATACCGATAAACTGTTACCCTGGAGGGGCTGTTAACCTGTAAGGGCG
>JAQTMA010000011.1 GCA_028714615.1 Anaerolineaceae bacterium
ACTTTCGCGTACCGGCGGGCATATGCAAGGAGGGCGGCCAGCGCAGCGCCTTCCTCCCGTCCACTGCGGACCCAGCCTGGCCAGTCAACCGCTCCCGCGAAGGTACGTTTGCTGCCAATTTCCAGGTAGACAGAGATGCTGGTGGGATGGTCGTTCATTGGGGGGGTGCCCTCTTCAGAAATTGAGATTGAATGTAAGATCGAGTTTTCCCTTTGGTCAAATCGGTTAGATGGTTGCTAAATCTCAATGGCTGCAATCGCTTGTACCAATCGTCCACCCCACTCATATCCAAATGCGTTGCCTCGCAATTCCCGATAACCTTCAATCGGTTCCAAGTTTGGTCTATGAGGGCAAATGTTATTGTTGCTACCAGGTCTCGAACTGATTTTCGAGAATCCAATTATATGTACGGCAATAAGGATAGGTAGCCTAATTGAGAACAATTATATTTAATTTTGCGAATTGGCAATCAATGAGAATAGGTATCAGCTATCCAACTCGTATTGAGGAGGTACTTCTCAATCTGAGCGAACGATCACTAAAGACCAAATATGAATAGCCGCTGTGAACCTTCATCAAATACTTCCCCAGTGACACATCGTGTTCATGGAATGATCAATTCTAAATCGCGAGAACTGAGATAACGGAATCCCGGGAAAGCGGCTCCACTACGATAACCCGAAAAAATACCCCCCGAAGTTACTCTCCAGTCGCATTCCCGAGTTGATTGATCGTAATCGTAGTACAGAATCCCTAATACTTGTGGTTGTTTCGATAAGTACTGGTAGTTGATTTGCAACCAGATGTTTTTAGCATTAATATTGAAGTCAGTATCACCCTGGTACTGAGCAGTTGTTCCAGTCTGAGCTACGATGATTGGCTTATCTGGAGCCATCCTTGAGATCCGCAATAAATATGGTGCATAAAGTGTATCATAATTTTCCCAACGTTCCCATGGGCTGGCCACCCTGCAGAAGCCATAATTATAAGAACTGAAGCCTACCACATCAACCAGGCCGTCGCCTGGATAATATTTCTCAAATTCATGTCCATCTATACTCCAACCGTTGGGCGCAAATACCCACCAAACCTGATCGGCTCTGACACCATTTTGGAAAAAAATTGATTGGATGTGCTGGTAAGCCAGTTTAAAGTTTGCTGGATCTCCGCCGTAACTTGCCCACGGAGAACCATCGGCTTTGACACCATTCATTTCAGGGAGCGGTGCAAGAAACGCCCTGCGTCCCCCACCTAATGAGACCCATGCGGCATAGGTCTGAGCCATCTTCTTTAGATTGCTATCATATTGCCCAGAAGCGATTGCAAAAGAGGTTGCAGCGGAATTAATATTAACAAAGGATATGTATCCTTTTTGCCATAAAGCTTCCAACTGACCATAGAGGTTATTATTCGTAAGGCTTGGGGGAGGGTTTACAAAATGCCCGTCTTCAATACCGATGAACCATCCACTTACAGAGTGTTTTTTTCCGGCAAGGTTATCTGCCTGCGACATATAAGTTGGGACGCTACTTTTCGTCCAGTATTGCTGCATATCAATCCCGATAAATTTATCCTGGGTTGAAAAACCTTTAAAATAGTTATTGATAACAAGCGGCAAATACACTGGATGTAAATTTACCGCCTGGTAAGCGCCTACCGTCAGGACTTTATTTAAAAAGGGAGATATTAGGACAATTGTTAGGGTAATTAATCCCCTGTAAATATATTTAGTAGATAGCATAAAATGGATATATTTATCCTTGCCATAGTGATGATTCGGGGTCTACTTTCCGATTATACCCAGGATACTGGTGGTTCGTACTAATCAAATTTGTTAGGAGTGTAAAAGACGGACGGGTTGGTGCTACCGGACCAAGGAATTTAGGTCTTTACTAGATAGATACTGGTAAATTGGATCCGCCAAGCCATTCCGATAGCCCCCATAATAAGATCCTTTTGGGTTGATCTCAAAGTCACAATTAAACCCATCAAATTCTGGAAAACTGAAATAGTATACGCCTATTACGGCAGCCTGTTTTGCAAAGTATTGATAATTCTCTATTAGCCATTGGTTTTTACGGGTTTCATCCGATTGGTTATATGCATAATATGCTGTAGTTGCTGTCTCAGCGATGATCACCAGTTTTGAAGGAGCCATTAATTGCATGCGGGTAATATATGGCTCAAATATTTGCTGAAAACTATCCCATTTTGCAGATGTGCCAGCCGTAGCCGGGCAAAACCCATAATTGTATGAACTGAAACCAACAATGTCAACAACATCGTCGCCGGGATAGTAGTTTTCGAAAGCGCGTTCTGGGGCATTAGGGTCATTCCAACCATTTGGCGCAAAAACCCACAAAACTTGGTTACGATTTACCCCCTTTTGAGTAAATATATCCACAATGTGTCGATAGGCTTTCTTATATTCTCCTGACGTGGAAGACTTACCGTATGCGGTCCAAGTACCATTCATTTCTTGTAATGGAGCGACCATCGCTTGACGACCTTCACCCAAATCAGCCCATGCTTTATAGAATTCAGCCAAGTAGCTAATATCTTGATCCCGCTCTCCGTTATTAATTTGATTCGCGGTTGCATTTGAACCAATATTTACAAAGGAAATATACCCGGCTTTCCACAGCTCTTCTAACTGACGGTAAAGATTATTGTTGGGTAAGTTAGTTATTGGAATTGTAAAAGCGTCATCCTCTAAATTGATAAACCAACCAACCGATGTATGCCTCTTTCCAGCCGCTTTATCGGCTGGCGGCATGAAAGTTTTGACATTTTGATTGTTCCAATACTGCTTTAAATAAATCCCAAAGAATTTCGCTGGTTCTTTCCTTATGACAGGAAGGAAGATAGGCTGGGGCGTCTTTTCAATTGTAGATCGAATAATATCAGATGGTTGTATACCTGGATCCTCTTGAAGGTTGTGTGCCTGACTTGGTGTGAGGATAGAACATGCATTTGTGAACACCAGAATCAGTAGAATGACAAGGTTTCGGCAATTAGCAATATTGTTTGATCTTAACATCTTGACCGGATCCTTCAAATATTTGTAGGTGGGAATTAATCCTGAATTAGCGCTCAACTAGCATGGCAGATTTTCTCAATGCAATTTGGTAATACCATAATTTACGTATTCTATTATAAGGTTGTATTTGCCAAATTGAAAAGTGATTGGAAAACTGCGAAACAGATCGAAGATCTTCACTCTTCATGAGGTGTGTACTTTTCTTGCACGATCGCACATCGATTCTGACAATTTCGTTGCCTACAGTTATAATTGGAATTACTTCTCAAATTTGATCAACCACGATAATCTACATGACTTTCTCCTTTCGTCACATAAGGTTATGGGTAATCTCAGGTGTTTTAGCGATTATCTATTTGTTCATATTTCTATGGATGAGGAATCAGAACCTAAGTAAGGTCAACATCTTTAATATACTCATCTTTTTCTTCTTTGTCCTTTTGATAATGGTAGGGATCTACCATGTAAATAATAAAATAATCAAGCCACAGCTACGGTGTTATCAAAATAAATATTTGAGATTAATTTTGGTGGGAGCATTTATTTCCGGATTGTGGTTATCTGTAAATATACCAGTACCATACCGACCATCCTTCCTCATTAGTAACATGCTTTGGTTGAATAAAATTATTTTTTATGGTTTTGCTGGGATAGGATTAGGATTTGCCATCCTACTCATCACTATACTAGTGATGAGCATACCATTAAGAAATAATTTCTATGGTCGGTCCCCTCGTTTTCGTTGGTTATACTACACTGCTCCACTGCTGATCATTTGGAGTATATACTTGCTTGCTTATTGGCCGGGGATGATGAGCGCCGATTCGTTTGACCAATGGGGCCAGATCACAACCGGAATTTACAATGATCACCACCCCACTTTCCATACCGTTATCTTATGGTTCCTCACCCGTATCTGGCCTTCACCGGCAATCGTCGCTTTGGTCCAGATTATTGGCCTGGCGTTTCTTGCGGGAGGCATCCTTGCATATTTCGAAGAGCTTGGCGTTCCGGGTCCCTGGCTGTGGTTCACAGGTCTGGTCTTTGGTCTTTCTCCTGTCAACGGGACGATGGTTGTGACACTGTGGAAAGATATTCCCTACAGCACGGTAGTAATGGGGCTGGTTTTTTTACTCGTGAAACTGGTGCAATCGAAGGGGTCCTGGATACTGCTTCCGCGGCGCTGGCTGTTATTGGGTATTACCGCGGCGCTGATCCCATTATTGCGCCATGATGGGGCGCCTGTAGTCGCTGGTGTGTTTGTCTTGATCCTCGCCGCTTATCCAAAGAAATGGAAGCCCCTGGTGATGGCAGCCGTTACCGCTGCCGGATTATATTTCGGGGTTACGGGTCCGCTATATCAGTTGCTCAATGTTCGACGGACGACAGAATTATCCCAATGGACTACATCCCTTTACGCTATCGCTGCCAATGCAAGCCCAGGGACGCCACTCGATTCGATTTTCGATTCGATCCAACCTTTCTCCTCCAAGTGGGATTGTGCCGTTCTTGACCAATTAGGTATTGAATGGAAGCGTAACCCAACAGCCACATCTGTAAGCCTTATAGAAAAGGTGGGCAATCTCGCCCGTCATTCCATCAGCCTAGGGATATACAATTACCGCTGTTTGCGCTCTCCTGGCTGGATTATCAGGGATGTACACCAGCCAATCTATAACACGTCCCACGTCGAAGTACTCATCGATTCCAATTCGTATGGAATCAGGGCTGATACCAAGCTGCCTGGGCTCCAGTCAGTGATCACACCTCTTGTGGTAAAAACGGCCTCTGATCCGAATATGAACTGGCTTATATGGCGACCTGCACTCTATTTATATATATTTATTTTCATTTCGGTGGTTTTAACCTTGCGCTATCACGAGGCCCGGATTCTGTTGATCGCTGCACCAATGGTTATCCAATCGATTCTTTTTTCATTGGTGCTGGTTAATCCAAATTTTCGTTACCACTACACCACCTTCATTACCGCGCTCCTGTTTTGGCCACTCATCTTCTCATCTAGTTGGGAGCGCAGGCGAGCATGATCGACCCAATTCATCCGGATTATTCCAACACGCCAGTTGATCCCCGCCGGCCGCAGTATGGGTTTCGGGCTGAAAACCCGGCATCTCTTCCAGCCATCTCGATTATGACCCCCTATTTTAATGCAGGTCCTGAATTCCACGAGACAGCTCAATCTGTATTCGGCCAATCTTTTCAACAGTGGGAATGGATCATTGTTAACGATGGGACATCCGATCCCGAATCCCTTCAAATCCTGAGCACATACCGAGATCGAGATGCACGGGTTCGGGTCGTCGATCATCCAGAGAACTTAGGGCTCCCTGCTGCTCGAAATACTGGGGTCCGACAGGCTGGCACAGATTACATATTGTTCCTGGATAGCGACGACTTGCTCGAACCGACTGCAGCCGAGAAGTGGTTCTGGTTTTTGATCAGTCACCCAGAGTATGCCTTTGTGGGAGGATATTCCGTCGGTTTTGGGGCACATCAGTATCTCTGGCAGTCTGGTTTTCAAGATATGGAAGCTAACCTGGAACGCAATCGGATTAACCATATCCTCATGGCGCGGAAATCGGTAGTCGAGCAGGTTGGAGGCTACGATGAGACTCTCCGCGATGGTCTGGAAGACTGGGAATTTTGGTTTCGGAGCACAGCCTTGGGTTATTGGGGCGCATCTGTCCCCGAGTATCTGCATTGGTATCGCACCAGAATTGACTCTACCACTCATTGGAAAGACTTAAATGAGGAAAATCTCCAGGAGTTTCAAGCGATCATGCGGGCGCGTTATCCCGCTTTATGGGCGGGTAATTTTCCCCATCCCCAATCGACCGTTGATGAGGCCTTCGAGCAAATCTCAGAGGTCATTCCAATCAGCAATCGTATATTTAAAACTAAACCTCGTCTCATGATCATCGCTCCTTGGATGGTGATGGGGGGAGCTGAAAAGTTCAACTTGGATTTAATTAATCAATTATGCAGCCGTGGTTGGGAGGTCACCCATGTCACCACGGCACAGGCAAATCATACCTGGCAAAGTGAGTTCGAGCGAATAACCCCCGATATCTTCCCACTAAATACTTTTTTGGATTGGAGCGATTACCCAAGATTCATTGCTTATCTTATTCGATCCCGGCAAGTGGATGCCATCCTCATCACTGCCAGCCAGGAAGCCTACCGCCTCCTCCCATATCTTCGCTTAAAATTCCCGGATATCCCCATAATCGATTACGTCCATTTTGTCACCCCGAAGTGGATGGATGGGGGATTCCCACGTTTATCTGTTTTCTTTCAATCTTCGCTGGACATGAGCATAGTCACAAGCCAACAAGTCAAAAATTGGATGGTTGATGCCGGAGGAAATAAAGAACGAATTTTTGTATGTACTGCGAATGTAGATACAATGAAATGGAAGCCAGACCGAAGAAGGCGAAGAGAAACCCGAGATCAATTAGGAATAGATGATGATTTCCCCCTGATCCTATATATCGGTCGAATCGAGCCACAAAAGCAGCCGAATGTGTTAGCCGGAACGATAATGAGTTTGGTTAATCAGGGAGATCAACTCCTCTGCCTGGTGATTGGAGATGGGACTCTCAGAGGATGGCTAGAGGAATTAGTGACCGCGAAAAAACTCACTCAGGCAATTCGTATCCTTGGGGAACAGCCATTAGAGCGAGTACTTGATTTTCTAGCTGCTGGTGATATCATCTTCCTTCCCTCCGAAAACGAAGGTATCTCAATGGTGATTTATGAAGGGATGGCTTGCGGCCTTGTTCCGGTAGCTGCAGACGTCGGGGGGCAATCAGAATTAGTAACCCCTGAGTGCGGGGTCTTGATCCGAAAAGGCACTCCGGATGAAGAGGTGGAGCATTATGCTGCTGCCCTGAAGAATTTGATCATCCACCCCGAGCAACGACAGGAGATGGGACGGGCATGCCGAGACCGCGTCACCCGTTATTTTCGACAAGATCAAATGGGGGAGCGGATGATTGCTCTAATCGAAGAAGCAAAGAATCTGCGTATTGCAGCCCCTCGAGACCCTAGTAGTGCAGAGGTTGTCGGAGCGTTGGCACGCGAGGTAGCAGAGTACTCGCGTGCAAGAGCTGAAGCAAACGCTTTGCACGCTCGCTACGATATCTACGCGACAAATCCACCGATGCCCCCGGTTTCTGCGGGAACTTATTTATACTTCGCAATGAGGAAGATCTTTTTTCCACTCTATACGAAGATCACCACGAATGGTGATAGCTGGTTGAGTAGGTTGAAGACAATCGTGAAGGGCAAGATCATGCGTTGATCCCCACATATATAGCGACCCAAATCATGGTAAAATTTGCCCCGTGGAATCCGATTTGTCAAAGCAAAAGAGCCAGATTGTATACGATAGCTCGGAGCACTTACCGTTCGCTATTGAAGAGCTGAGAGAAGTATTTCGATACCGCAACCTCGTTTTTCAATTAGTCCGGCGAGATATCGTAGCCCGATATAAGAGATCTGTGCTCGGAATTGCGTGGACGATGCTGAACCCGTTGGGAATGATGATCGTCTTGTCGGTCGTCTTTTCTCAATTGTTTACGACTGTTCAAGGATATGCCGCCTATGTGTTGAGTGGGATTATTGCCTGGAACTTCTTCGCCCAGGGCACTTCTGCCGCGATCAGCAGCCTGGTTTGGGGTGGCGATTTCTTCCGCCGGATCTACGTACCACGATCGACCTTTGCTATCTCTGCAATTGGGACGGGGTTAGTGAATCTGATCCTCTCCCTTGTCCCTCTCCTTGGGGTCATGTTAGTCATCGGACTCCCAATCAGCCCATCCATCATCTTCTTTATGATCCCAATGTTCTGCTTGCTAAGCTTTGCATTAGGAGTTGGATTGATTATCTCAAGCCTGGCAATTTATTTCCCAGATATCGTTGAGATGTACCAAATTGTCTTGATGGCTTGGATGTATCTGACACCGGTAATGTACCCGATAAACATCTTACCAAAATTCCTACAAGAGTTGATGCCAATAAATCCGATGTACTCAATGGTCGTCCTATTCAGGGTTCCCTTATACGATGGAAGAATACCTTCATTCCACGAAATGTTACCAGCTCTATTATTCGGGGTCATTACCCTTGTGATCGGGTGGATCATCTTTGCCAGGAGATCCGATGAGTTTGCTTATCGCACCTGATCAAGATAATGGTGAAAACCATGAAAGTAACGTACCGAATAATATGGCTATCCGGTTAGAGAATGTCACGGTTCGTTATAAGGTGGCCAAGGAACAAACCCGGACATTTAAAGAATATGCCATCCGCCGCATTCGGGGTCGAATCCAACACAATGAGTTTTTAGCGTTAAACAATGTAACTCTTGAAATATATCGGGGTGAAGTTTTTGGATTAGTCGGACCAAATGGAGCAGGCAAGACAACATTGCTTCGTTTAGTAGCCCGAGTCATGAGACCAACCGTTGGACGGGTTCGCGTCGTAGGACGAGTAGCTCCTCTATTAGCAATGGGCGCCGGTTTCCATAACGAGCTGACTGGGCGCGAGAATGTTTATTTAAATGGGGCGTTGCTTGGCTTTACCAGGGAAGAGATGGACCATAACTTCACTCGGATAGTAGATTTCGCTGAATTATGGGATTTCATTGATGCTCCCTTAAGGACGTATTCATCCGGGATGGTTGCCCGTCTGGGTTTCGCAGTGGCAACAGATACCATGCCCGAGATCCTCATTGTTGATGAAGTGTTATCTGTTGGCGATTCTTCATTTCAAGAAAAAAGCCTGGCGCGGATTCGCTCATTCCAGGAACAGGGGGCCACGATACTACTCGTTTCCCATGGAATGGAAACCATACAATCCATGTGTCAACGCGCCGCCTGGCTGGACAGTGGGGAAATCTGCAGGGTGGGTGACCCGGAAGAAGTCATCCAATCGTATCTCAAACACCCACACAATTGACCCATAGGTCGGGCTGTTAAGTATTTAGTTTTTCTTGAGGATGATTTATGAGCGCATCCAATTCTCCATTCTTTGACGCAAATTTCGATTATTCTGAAATTGCACAGATTCTTGAAAAGATAGATAACAACATCAGGTTCAGAGAAGAGTTATTCAAACCGGATGAAAATGAAGCATTTACTGACGAGCTGCCTCCCCCATCACCGGTGAGTATCCCGGATGTCGGTAACCGGGTTTCTGAGAACAAGAATTATCATGCACCTTATTTCATCAGTAATACGCGGTCTCTCTCAAGCCTGGTAAAGCTCCTACTCAATCTGCCGATCAAGCTGTTTGGCAGGAAACAACACTACTTCAACCGGGAAGTTCTGGATATGCTGGCCAGCTTGAATGTTGCTGTGCACGATCTATCGAGGTTGGCCGAGTACGATACAAAACTCTATTCGCACGTAATCCGGCAATCTGGTAATCTGGAGGAACTGACAGAGAAAGTCAAGACGTTAACCAGTCAGGTGGCTCAGAATAATGAACAAATCGAACGGCTGACAAAGAGCTACGAGGTACATCACGAATGGCTCCAAAAGCAGGCTGAAGACTTGAATGATAAGGGCAAATGGCTCGAACAACTTGGGGAGAATATTCGATCAAATAATTCGTGGCTGCAGCAGATGGATGCCGAACAAAAAGGATTGAACCAAGGGGTCGAACAACTTGGGGAGAATATTCGATCAAACAATTCGTGGCTGCAGCAGATGGATGCCGAACAAAAGGGATTGAGCAAATGGGTCGACCTGGTAGACCGGAAACAAAAAATGCTGGCGCTAGATCTTCGCGAATCCGTCACACTAAACCGACCATCCGAGTCCATGTACCCGGAACCGCGATTCATCCACCCAGATACATATCCCGAAAAAATTCGAAATATGGGCAACCATCTGATGGTAAATTTAGGCTGCGGAGAAAAACCGCTGCCTGGCTATATCAACGTAGACTACCGAGAAGTACCTGATGTGGATATTATTGCAGATATCCATCGTCTACCATTTGAGCCAGGAACATTGAGTGAAATCGCCTCGGCGCACCTGGTCGAACACTTCCGCGAGCACCATTTCAAAAAAGTCATCTTACCCTATTGGAAGCAGTTATTATCTGCGGGAGGCTGCCTGCGAATCATTTGCCCAAACTGGGCAGCTATGTTGGATAGGCTGAACACGGGGGAGATGTCACTCGAAGAATTTAAATTACTCACATTCGGAAGCCAAGATTATCAGGGTGATGATCATTTTGCGATGTATACCCCCGATTCGTTGAAAAATGCATTGATCGAGAATGGCCTGGAGCAGGTCGAATTCATTACAGAAGTACGAATGAACAGTATTTGTCCTGAAATGGAAGTAGTGGCGATGCGGTAATCCACATGCGCATTTGTCTATTGAGTCTAACTTATCCTCCTGCAAACACCGAGGGAATTTCACGGCAACGCCAGGCGTTAGCCGAAGAATTGGCTCGCCAGGGTCATACCGTCCACGTAGTTACTTGCGGGGTTGAAACGCGTATCCGTTACGAAAGTGGGGTCACCATCCACGACATACAACCTGGCGGCGACAATCTGTATGTCGGGCAGTCTGGCGAGGTGGCCGAGTGGGTATCGGCAAGCGAAGCGCTCTCACGGGGCCTGACTCAAGCACGGTCAGATGGCTCGTTTGATATCATTGACGCTCCGCTATGGTCCGCCCAGGGTTTTGTATCGCTCGCATCCTGCTCCGACCCGGTGGTCATATGGCTACAGACCACTCTGGCGCAGCTATTTCGCTTCAGCGGTAGATCGATCGGTCAGGTGGAAAAAACTCTCTTGAGCATGGATCAATACTGCCTCAACCATGCATCTGGGATTCTGGCGGATTCGAAGTCCATTATGGACGCCGTCCGGCAAGATTACCGACTGCCCGAATCGATCCTGGCTGGCGTGGCTCACTTAGGCTTGCCCTCACTGCAGATCAGCAACGCCGATTGGCATCGAACAGGTTGCGAGGCATTAATTGTCGGCAGGCTCGAAGAGAGAAAAGGGACTCCTTTCCTCTTAGATGTGTTACCCCGAGTACTAAACCGGCATCCACAGCTAACCGTCCGATTCGTAGGATCCGATAACAGCCAAAATGACGGTTGGCTGCAGCGTTACGGGAAAACCTATGCGGCTACCTTCCGTGCAAAGCATCCCGAGTTTGACCAGCGTGTCTGGTTCGAAGGATATGTCGATGATGAACGAATGGATGAGTTGTACCAAAAGGCATCCTTCTTGTTAGTCCCTTCACTTTACGAGTCGTTCGGGCTGATCTACCTTGAAGCCATGCGCTGCAGCCTACCGGTAATCTCATTTGCCATCGATGCAGCTTGTGAGATCTTCCCCGCAGGAGAACAGGACGGCGCAATTCTGACGCCGATAGGCAACCGGGATGATTTTACCCTTGCTATCGGCCGCTTGATCAACCAGGCAGGGCTTGGTGAGAAGATCGGCCGGTGTGGGTTGGAGCGTTTCATGAATGCGTTCACCGCCGAGAAGATGGCCCAGGCCACCCTTGAATTCTACCGGCAGGTGATTAATCATCATACGAAGCCAACTCGGAAGGCCGTTACAGTGCTCTATCAAGTGATGGAAGCGCTAGATCTAGGGGATGCCGTCAGCCAGATTGCAGTGCAGAATGCCGCTCTACTTGGTGAGTTAGGACAGCCGGATTGTGTGCTCACTAAATATTCCCACCCAGGAATAGCAGGCTTTACGAAACCCATCCACACCCTTCTTGCAAAACCGGACTGTGGGCTGATCTTCCATTATTGGAACTATAACCATTCCACCTGGACATTGAGCTCCGTTCGCGGTCCGAAGGCGTTGTATTATCACAACATCACCCCACCGGAATATTTCAAGGTTGGCTCTCCCGGGTACTTCAGCACCACGCGCGGATACCAGCAACTGGCTGAGATCGTAAATGATTTCGATCTACTGATTGGCGATTCGGGCTATAACCTGAGCCAGTTGACCCGGTTTCTGAATCAGCCCATACCAGGCTTGGTGATCCACCCTCATGTGGATGTATGTGCGCTTCAAGCAGAGTCGTTCGACAGAACCCTTGAGGCATCTCTGCGGCAATCGGGAAGTGTGAACTTCTTATTCGTTAGTCGGGTGGCGCGGAATAAGCGTCAAGACCAGCTCATCCGGCTATTCGACGATTATTACGGCCGGATCGACCGGCATGCCAGCTTGTGGCTGGTAGGCAACGATCAGGCCGACCCCGATTACCGGGCGGAGTTGGAGCGGCTGCGTCTGGCTTCGCCAGCAGCCGGGCACATTCACTTCACCGGCAAGGTGACGCGCGCCCAGCTTCTGGCATATTATCGGAGCGCGGATGCTTTTATCTGTGCATCTGAACATGAAGGTTTCTGTGTTCCTATCGTCGAGGCGATGGCCTTCGAGTTGCCGGTGTTTGCGTACGCTGCAACGGCGGTCCCAGAAACCATGGGAAAAGCGGGCATTCTTCTGCGCAAATGGGACGTTCCGCGTATCTCAGAACTACTGCACTTGATCGTAATCGATCCAAACCGTCGAGCGGTTCTCCTCAAAGGTCAGCAGGAGAACCTGCTCCGCTTCAGCACATCCGAGGTGAAGATACGGCTACAGGTTGCTATGCAATACTTACTAAATCAGGAACCATGTGAGTATATATCCTCCTTGGAATAACTCGAATCCCGAAAAATCCCGGGGTCATCATTTAATCTACAAATGAGTAGATTGTTTATGTGGACTTTCAATTCGATAAGTATTCATTGAGGATTAATAATGAATAGCCACAGATATGCGCCGGCTTTCATTATCGCGGATCTCATTACTATTTTTGGGATTCTAATTTTGTTATGTAATCAGAAGTATCCAATAGTAGGAATTGATTATCGGTTTATCATTCCTCACTTAATTGATAATTGGATCTTTACAAGAACGAGTGGTCAATTGATTCATTGGTATACGCCCAGCTTTGGAGGCGGATTGCCGGTCTATCCCAATCCCCAGGATTTTCAGTTCTCAATCCCTCAATTCCTAACATACATCTTTAATCCATGGATTGGCGTTTTAGCGTCATATGTTGTCCTTATTACTATTGGTTTTTTGGCTACCTATCATTTTTTGAAAAGTACGCTCAAATTTCGGTGGCAGGCGGGTATCCTAGGGGCAGTATTTTTCTCGTGTAATGGCTTTATCTTGTTGCACGCCACTGCTGGCCATTTGTGGTTTCTTGTTTTCCCGTTATTAGCAGTTTTGATTGACGTCTTCTTCCAATCGAGGATTCCATGGATTGTAGCTGGAAGTATCTTTGCCCTGACGGTTGGATTAGTAATCTATCAGGGCGGGTTCTACATTATGGTAATCTCCACTCTTTCATTTGGTATCGTTTTCCCATTGGTATACCTAATTAGGCCTGGAATATTTGACCCTAAGCGCATGTTTAAACTTGGATTGTCAGCCTGCCTATTGACAGCCTGCCTAGTGGGATCCAAAGTTTTTGCAGTGAACTCGTTCATGCGGTTTTTTCCTCGTCTTGTAAATGACGAGAACAATGTAGGTGCCTTCAAAGGAATACTTGGCATAGGTTTACAACTATTAGGGACGCCAATCCTGGGTCCGCTTCGCTGGTTGGCTGGAAGAAACCTGGCAGGACAGTCGCAGTTCCTACAAAAATGGACGGGAACACCTTATGGTTTGTGGGAATTAGACATTTCTGTATCCCCTGTCATGATTGGCCTCTTCTTGATTGGAGTAATTATCCTTTGCCAAAACACACTCACTGGGAAATTTTATATCCAAAAGAATCAATTTAATCTAGTCGCAATCCTGGCTCTGGTCGTTGCTGTCTGGATCACTGTAGAAATGTGCCTTGCAAAAGGCGTTCTATATCCATTTTTCAAACAATTGCCCTATTTACGATCTTTGCACGTAAATCCCCGGTTCGCATCAGCTTTTATTTTCCCAATGTCAATCCTTGGGGCTTTGGTGGGTAATTATATAGTCGATCATGGCTTGGTGGGGATAAACAACCGGGGATTATTCGTTAGTGTAAATATCTTAGCGATCTTGCCTTTTGCGGTTTACCCAACCCTTCCACAAGAACAATTGACGAGGAATTCCTATAACATCACAGAAGCAGTAGACATTTTTCAGAGGATCCGGGATGGATATCAGCCCGAGATTAATTGGATAGATGCAACGATTTCTGATGATCAAACATTTCGCTACCAAGCAAGCACATTAATCCCGTATGACCCAGTATTTGGTTATTATCTGGAAGACTTTCATCCGGAAGTTGTCGAGGGATCAGTTCGGAAAGAAACAAACGGTTATTTTAATATGACGAATCCAGCGGGTTTTGTTTTTCCGGAAGTTAATCAGACTCAACCGTTTGAGAGGATCAAAGTCATCGATGCCGATAAAATAATTAAATTTTTATCCTATAATGAACCGAATTGGGGGATTCCAACACAGCAAAAACTCTTGAATACTCTCTCTTTAGCAACGTTAGCGAGTATTCTTACGATCATTTTGATTTATCAAGTTGGAAAACTTGTTCGTTTTGCTCAACAGGGACATACTTTTCATCAAGTTTAATCGACCCATATGTGAGTAATGGTAGAAATACGAACATACCGACAATCATAACCGGATATTGGTAGCGCATTTCATTCGTAAGACTTGCCGCTACCATAACACATGATTGGATGATTGAAGGAATTGCAATTAATGTCATAGAGAATGAACGCGTATATAGCGAATATACAGTTATAGCAAATATCATCAAGTACAGATATATTGCTGGTCTCCATGGAATGTCAGTTTCTTTGAAGTACTGGTAGGAAGAGACAGAATTAAGAAAATCCCTTATAGCAGGTATCGGTGTATTGTGGTAAACCGTTGTGAACAAGTTTAGATCGAAACCATTATTGATTATGCTGGCTCTTTGCCATTTTTCAGTATCCTTATCATATATACGGGTTCCCAGGTAAACTTGAAGAGGCATGTCGGTGATTTGCCATATATATGCGCTTTTACAAACGAAGTGTTGTAATGTCACGAATGGATTATCTATAGATAACCGAATAAAAGAATCAACAAGTTTTCCTGCGGATTTTTGATAATTCTTTACTGAGTAACCTGCTGTAGAGATCATCCCTATTTCAGAAGTGCAATTATAAGATTTCCAACCATCTGCGGGAAGAATATCAACTAAATATTTATTCTCAGAACTATTTAATATTCTTGCGTCATTATTGACATGAGAAGCAATACCAAAAAATGAGATGGCTGGGAGAATACTCTCTTTATGACTATCTACTCCTAACAGATTGGATAACGGTCCAGCGACCAGGGCAAATATTATTAGGCCTGAAGAAAGGCCACTGATCCATTGTTTCCAGTATTTGCGATAATACAGAATTCCAAATAGTAGAAAACCGAAAGCCACTGGCGAACCATTATGTCGATATAGGGCAACAAGGGCAGATACAATTCCCAGTATAACCCAGGAGTATTTACAATGTAGCCACCTTCCTCTTGATATTACTACTTTTAAAGCAAGTATAGATAAAGCTAATGTTGAAATGCTATATGCAATATCCTTCCAAAGCGTGACGGTCATTTGCGGAAATACAGGAATGATACAGAAGAGTGCAATTGTTAACCAACATGCCCATGAGGGAACTCCAATTCTTCTAAATTCTTCTACCCCCCACGCTAATACCAGACTCATTGCAAGTATTTGAGCAAGTGCGACAATCGCTGGAGATTTCCATAAGTGGATTAACACCCATATATTCAGAGTGTGGAAGAGGGGATGCCAATCAGAGAACTTACCAATGGATGCTTGATTCCATTGATCAAGTGAATCAAGAGTCATTAAACCTGGCCAAAATGCAAGCAAATAGATTGATGAAACAACAATGAAAGGAATCGCATACCTGATGTAGTGATAACGAGGAGTCGTTATGGGCAATTGCACTGGTTGTTTTAACGACAAAATCCACGCAATGATGGTCAAGAATATAAATGATATTACTGCTCCGGTACAAATATAAGAGAGAATGTATAAAACCGTCTCGTTTACTGGGCTAGATTGCATAGGTAAGAAGATGGTTTTAAAGTTCATATTTGGAGAATATAAATCAATTATTTGTACTTTATTATCCCAAGTTACTTTTACTCTCCCAGACCAATTGTGGGATATGAATGTAAGTTTGGGAGGGAAGTCAGCTTGTCCACGCCAACTGATCACGGCAGGTTGATATTTGAAAGAGGAAGGGATCCCATCTTTAATTACCCAGTTACTATCGAGTGATAAATGTGATACCGGTACAGTTGCATTCCCAATAGTGAAGCTTTCAACCCACACTTCACTACCTAATGCCAGTGGGTTTTTCCTTCCTAGTGCTGTAATAACCAGATTGTGCTCAGTTGGGAGTAGGTTAAAAGGTGCTAACGGAAGTGGAGTTATTACAATCAACGACATACCCATTACTAATGACGCAAAAATAAGAAGTCGTTTTTGCCTGGCGTTGAATCCTGATATTTTTGGCGTAATAATAAACTTAATTGACGCTCCACTGATAAGTATAAATAGGATAACCGATAGAAATAGTACTGTTATTCGATCTGTCCAAGATTGTCCAATCACATTTCGGAAGACATACCCGTAATTCACTATTGCACAAAAGAATCCGATAGTCGCGCTTGCAATAATTGTCTTAATACCGATGTTTCCTATGAGATTCGATTTGCCCATAATATGTGGTAGTTTTTTACATTTTCTTCAAAGCATGATAATTTTGTGGTCATTGGCCGTAGATAACAATTTCAATTTTACTAGAAAAGAAGGTAAAATCCGGGCAAAATGAAGAAACTGGGGCGATAAGATATAATCAAAACTACAACGAAGAGATCACACGAATAGATTACCGGGAAATGTACTCCTTCATACGGCCCCCAGGACTGATGATCTCTTGAATTAACTGATTTAGGAGAAGTCTTTTTGCCAGCATCCTTATCTTGTTCCGTAGTGATTAATACATACAACCGCCATTCGTATCTGCGCCGGCTTCTTTCAGGGTTAGGGAGTTTGAGGGGTGAGGAATTTGAAGTGATAGTGGTGAACGGCCCTTCGAATGACGGAACAGCAGGGTTGCTGGAAAGTTACACAGGCCATATCAAAACAGCAAGATGTCCGAACCGGAATCTATCCATGTCTCGGAACATAGGTGTTGCCTCGGCAAAGGGGGATATCGTAGTATTTATTGATGACGATGCAATCCCAATTGACACTATGTGGTTAAATCGCTATCTTAGTATCTATAGGAATGATGGATCGAACCAAATTGGGGCAATAGGTGGCCCAGTATTCCATCAGGATTCCATGGTGGCAGAATTTAACAATGGTTGTACGACGGATTATGGGTTTCAACTTTTCACTAACCCTTCCGGTATTATTAATGTAAAGAGAGGAAAAGTCAGCCATTGGTACCCAAGGATAGCAGGAGGTAATACGGCATTTAGGAGATCGGCGATTATCGAGATTGGCGGTTTTGATGAAATATATGCATATTACCTTGATGAAGCAGATATATGTTTGAGATTAATTAATGCTGGTTACACAATTGCGAATATTCCAGAGAATGGTATCCGCCATTATTCGGCGTCTTCGTTTCATCGGAATAGTCAGGTCAACCGTGATTGGAGAACCATTACTCGTAGCGATACGTATTTTGCATTAAAGAATGGTCTTGATCCCCTATTACCCCGAATAGTTAAGACAATATTATTTTCTCCTATGAAGCATTATTTCATTGATACATACACCAGGTATCAACGCAATGAGATTACTCGCCGGCAGGCCGTGGGGTTTCTTTCACAGTGGTCGAAGGGGGTAGGGCAGGGGCTAGTGGCAGGCCTTATGCAAAACCGGCACCTGGGTGATTTCCACCGCTTACCACCTGCCTTTCTGCCATATTCGTCGCCCTGGAAGAGCGACAACCCATTGAAGATCGCCCTGCTAACCCAAACTGTACCAGGGCAGCCGACTTATGGTGGGATTGGCCGGTACACCTATGACCTGGCCTTGGGGCTTCACGAGCGGGGGCACGAGGTGCATATTTTCTGTAAGGATCAAAAACCAATCCATTACGAGAGCCTGGGATTCGTCGTTCATGGGATTCCCGATCAAGTTGACAACCCCACCCAGGTCTGTGCCGAAAAGCCCGTGCTCAATAAGAATCTCAAGCACAGCCTGGCGATTCTCGAAAAGATGAAAGAGCTATATGCTGCAGGTCTCGAATTCGATGTGGTGCATGCTACCAACTGGGACCTGGAAGGCCTGGCCTTGCAGCGAGCCAGGGTGTATCCTATGGCGTTAATGTTGGTGACCCCGTTGGCCGAGAATATTGTCGTCAGCGATTGGGTTCTCAACGAGGATCTGAAGGACTGCGTCAAGCTGGATCGCTGGCAGATCGAGAATGCCGATCAGATCTGCATGCCATCCCGCGGAATCGGACAAAGTTATCTGGACCTGATGGATATCCCTGAAGCGCTGATCAGGCAAGGCCGGGTCGTGCCGCTAGGGATCATCCCCGAAAAGGTGAACATCCCTCACGTGATGACCAATCATAAGAAGCTGCTGTTCGTCGGTAGGCTGGAGCCGCGGAAGGGCATCCATACACTGCTCGCGATATTGCCGACACTGATGGAACAGTTCCCTGATTGGGAATGTCACCTGGTGGGTGACGACTGCATCCAGGCGCCGGAAGGCGGTACCTATAAAGAACTATTTATACAAGAGTACCACCAGGCGGACTGGCTGGATCGGGTCACTTTCCATGGGGTTGAATCCGAGGAGGCGCTGCGGATGCATTATCAAAACTGCGATCTATTCGTCGCACCATCGCTCTTTGAATCCTTTGGCCTGATCTACCAGGAGGCCATGCAATACGGCAAACCGGTCGTCGGGTGCTCCGTCGGCGGTGTCCCGGAGGTGGTGGAAGATGGTGTAGAAGGCCTGCTCGTCCCCCCTGGCCAGCCTGCTGAACTTCAGGCTGCATTGGCGCGGTTAATGGGCGATGACCAGTTGCGCAAAATGATGGGAATTGCTGGCAGCGGGCGCGTCCACCGACGGGTGAACTACCGTACGATGGCCGAAAAGATGGAAGAGGTCTATCAGGAATTGGTGAAACTCTTCGGTGCAGAGAGGCGCGTGAACCGCGCGCACCTGTGGCCACGAGAGCTCCCATTGCTCACGGAAGATATGCGGATGCATTGGAGTGGGCATTGGGAGATATGCACACAGAGACCTGGACACGACTACCGGGTGGGTTTACCGGATGCAGCTTTGGAATTCCAGGTGATCGGTGGCTCAGTGTTACAATTGACCCTACTCCGTCATCCTTATAGCGGCGTGCTGGAAATTCGCCTCGCCGGACAGGTTTACCAGCAGGTCGATTTATTCGCACAGAAAACAGAACTACAACAGAGTATACATGTGCGTATCCCTGGTCAATCCAATGAGCTTGTCCTAGTGAAATTAAGTGTGCATTCAGAGCGAAACCCCCGGAGTAAGGGAAACGAAGTGTGGCTCAAGCAAATTTCGACTATCGATATTTGAAGACCAGGAATTCCCGTTTGCCGAAAATCTTTATCACCGGGAATACTGTTATGGATGACCCAAATATTTAACCTCCTATGATGAGATTAACCTCCGAATCTATTCGATCAATCCTTAAGCAATCTATGCCTGCAATCCCAATTGCGGTTTGCGTATCGATCTCCTATTGGGCGTATAGCTTTCAAAGTGAAACGGAATCTTATCTGAAATTAGCCTTTATCGGATTATATCTCAGCCTCTTCTTCGTTGTTCTGACCTACTGGTTGAATGTGAAGGTGATCCTCCCCGGTATACCTCAAAAAAACCACCGCTGGATCCTGGCATTCGTAGGATTCGTCCTCGCCTGGGGCATCCTCTTCGGCGCGCACATTTCGACCCCAGCACTATACCCTGGCATCAATCCACCAGCAATTACACTCGAACTATATGCAACGGGCGAGAGAAACCCGGTTGCAAAGGGCAGCGAAGTATGGGTGGAGGGAATCTCCGTTGGTCTACTAAAGCTCGCCCCTGAGACTCTCTTTCGGCAGGGTAAGTGGGAAATCCGCGAGGGCGTGCCTGCTGCGGTATCAGGAGAACCGGCAGTGATGACCTGGAGCGGTCAATCCATCGGGCCAGTCAAGTTGGCGTTCCTGTCGCATCCCTGGTCAGGGATTGTGAAGGTAACGGTAAACGGGGAGACTGAGATAGTCGATCTATATTCAAGCTCAGAGGCCGGCTCAAGGAAAGAGGTGATTCTACGACTGCCACCTCCATCGACCCCATTGGAATTTACCTACCTGATCTTGTTTACAACAGGGGTAAGTATTGCATATCTTCTGTTGCTAGCTACAGCTTGGTTGCACTCGATTTTGTATAAGGTAAAACGACAACCTGCGAAATAGCCCTGCATACCTTGATGGCTGAGGCAGCCGAGCTAGGCTTCGTTGGATTTTTGGGGAGCAGATGCGACTTGCTTGAACTTAGCCCATCCACCAAAGAACATGACGGTAATCCCACCCAAGAGTAAAACCCAAATATAGTTTATTGCCTGGAAAGCCAGGATAAAGGCCAAAGATAGATCTCTTGACACGCCGAACGGTGTCAGAATGGTGACGGCGACGAACTGATAGACGCCAATGTAGCCGGGGGTCGATGGAACTGCACTGCTTAAACCAAGGCCTGCTAAGAGGATGAGAGCCTGGGCATAGGTGAAGGTCAGGTTGAATGCCCGGCCGAGGAGGATTGTCGAAGTTGCGTCCAAGGACCAAATCCCTGCGGAAAGCAAAATAAAGAGTAGTAAACTTTTCGGTGAGCGTAACGCTTGCATGCCTGAGGTGAAGCGTAAAAGTATGTTAATGATTTTCCCTTTCAAAGCATCTGTCCCTGGCAGCCGCATGAAAAAAGAAGAGAGCTTGTTCTGGTATCGAGGAAGCAAAAAAATGCTAAGCAAGCAAACCAGTGCTAAGCCGCCAAGAATTTGCGATGCGCGGAATAACCAGTCAGGTAAGGACGCTACTGTAGCAAGCGAGATAATGCTTACCGAAACGAGGATCGCGGCATCCATAACACGCTCGACAAAAGCCGTCGCCAGGACGTAGCTCATCCCTAACCCGCTCGCATTTCCAACCAGGTACGACCGGATCAATTCCCCAGCCCGGGCAGGCAGCACATTATTACCGAACAGTCCCGCGGCGTATCCGAAAAAGGCAATGAGCAAACGGATGGGTCTGTCGGCAGTTAATAGCAATCTCCATCTCAGCGCACGAAACGAAAAACTAGCAACGATGAGGACGGAAATGGCTGCGATCCATTTAATCTGGACATTCTGGAAGAGCGAGATAACGATCCCCCAATTGACGCCCTGTACAGCCAGGTAGAGCAGCAGCGCGGAAATAAATATGCTAAATAGAACGATAAACTGCCTGGAAGTGAGCATTCTTAGGATGGATTTCATCGGTGCTGGTAGTTGGTCTCAGTCATTGTTCAGCGGAGGATTGGCGCCAGTCTCATCTGAGTAAAAGACGCGTTCGTCCAGGTGGAGGATCTTCCGGATGTTTCGGATACGGGCTACCAAAGCCAGCCCTCGTTTGGTGATCTCGTACCCGCTATCTGTCTGTTTGACCAGCCCCGTTTGCGCCAGGATGCTCGCCCGGCGAGCAAATGGATCCACGATGCACTCTTTATAGAGATCGTCGAGCGACGAAGACGAACCAGGTTGATAGTAAAGGTAGTGAATGATTCCGACAGACACCGACACATAGAAGATGCCCGTCACGAAGAAGAAACAGAACCAGCCGAAGCCAAAAATTGAGAGCGCGTACCAAACCGAGAAATCGGGGAAAGCAGCGTAGCCGATTGCACTGCCAGCGCAAAATGATAATAAGCCAGTCGTTACCTGTAGAGGCAACCATCCGAAAGGTAGCTTGACCCTCAAAAGCCCGAGAAATACCAAGATATGGAAAGCAAAACTGCCCAGTCCAAACAAGAAAGATTCTGGGGCCATATTACTCTCTCCGATCTCCGTCGAACAAAAGATAACACAGATGCATCGCCCAGCCGAAGAAGTGGCCATTTTTCCGTGTCAAAGTAATCGTTCCGTCCTCATGATGAACGATATTCCAACGCAATAAGATGGATTTAAGACGGTCTCGAAGGAAGGCATGCATGCCTGCTCCACCGTACAAATCCATCCACTGATCGAGCGAGATTGGTGTGTCTTGGCTGCTAAGGAGAAGCAACATGTTGATTCTAAAGCCCCCGCCCAGGTTAGCTATCCAGTATGTAGCCCACATAGCGCACAAGAGGACGAGGATGCCACAGACCACGTCCCAGATATTAACAACCGCAGTACGGAAGAGCCATGTTAGGATAGCCCAGGTAAGACTGCCACAAGCTCCGGCAACCATGAATCGGGTCCAAATCGAGTGGATATGGAATATTCGGGCTGATAACAGGCTGCTATAAAAAGGGATCAAGAAACCTGCAATGACTGCATAAAGGATCGTTGTATTCATCATACCTTTAGCGACCAAATACGCTCCCAGGCTGAAATTATTGTTTATTGTACCCTAATAAATTACTTGACCTTCCTGCTTATTCTCAAGTCGAGGGAAATCTTCCTTCCCTTCCCTCTTCCGTCCCTTCCTTGACAGAGTCTCCAAACAATCATAGAATGTCTGAGCTCTAGGTAGATGCCGAGCCAATCACTCTCAGATTACCCTTTCAGATACCCTGAGCTTTCAACCACAATTCTCTTTCTTATCATCGTTACGTGGCACGAATTTGTGATATTCTTATAAATCTCAACGGGAAATTTACACCATGGATAAAAGCATGCAACTAGAGCGGATGAAGGTCGTTATCTTAGCCGGCGGTTTGGGAACGCGACTCCAAGAGGAGACGACCATCAGGCCAAAGCCCATGGTCGAGATAGGGGGGTTTCCCATCCTCTGGCACATCATGAATACGTACTCCTGCTTTGGTTTTAAGGAGTTTGTGATCGCTTTAGGATATAAAGGCGAGGTCATTCGCGATTATTTCCTTCACTATAAGCTGTTCCGGAACGATTTCAGTATTAATTTGCGCAGCGACGACATCACCATCCACGACGGGGCTTGCGAAGATTGGACCGTTCACTTGATCGACACGGGTGCGGATACGCAGACAGGCGGTCGTCTGAAGCGGCTCAAGCCATGGCTTTCGGATGGTACGTTTATGTTAACATATGGCGATGGCGTAGCAGACGTCGATATTGCCCGGTTGGCCAGCTTTCACCGGCAGTCTGGCTGCCTGGCGACTGTAACTGCTGTAAGGCCTCCCTCACGATTTGGAGATATTGAACTACAAGAAGGCATTGTTACATCGTTCCACGAGAAACCTCAAGTTGGAGAAGGGTGGATCAATGGCGGTTATTTCGTTTTGGAACCCAGAGTGCTTGACTACATTGATGGAGACCAAACCTTGTGGGAAAAGCAGCCCCTTCAAACTTTGGCCAGAGATGGGCAACTATCCGCATACCGGCATGCTGGTTTCTGGCAGTGCATGGATACGATCCGTGAAAAGCAGTTATTAGAAGACTTGTGGAATTCAGGGAACGCGCCATGGAAGGTTTGGTAAACCATGCTTGATTCTTTTTGGCAAGACCGCCCTACATTCGTAACTGGGGCTACCGGGCTAGTTGGGAGCTGGTTGGTCAAGCGGTTACTGGGTGCGGGTGCGGATGTCGTTTGCCTCGTCCGTGATTGGGTCCCGCAGAGCGAGTTGGTACAGAGCCAGTTATTAGATCGCGTCAAAGTCGTCCGCGGGAATGTCTGCGACCAGGCGTTGCTCGAGCGGGTGCTGGGAGAGTATGAAATCAACACGGTGATTCACCTGGCAGCCCAAACGATTGTGACGATCGCGAACCGCAACCCGTTATCTACCTTTGAGACCAATATCGGCGGTACGTGGAAGCTGCTGGAAGCATGCCGGCGCAGCTCGGCAGTGAAACAGATCATCTTGGCATCCTCAGATAAAGCCTACGGCGATCAAGTACAACTTCCCTATCATGAAGACACTCCGCTTCAAGGGCGGCATCCCTATGACGTGAGCAAGTCTTGCGCTGATTTAATCGCGCACACCTACGCCGTAACTTACAACCTGCCGGTTGCGATCACCCGCTGTGGAAATTTCTACGGCGGCGGCGATCTCAACTGGAATCGAATTGTCCCCGGTACAATCCGGTCTATCACTCGAGGCCAACCACCGGTTATCCGTTCGGATGGCGAATACGTACGGGATTATTTCTACGTAGAAGATGGAGCGGCGGCTTATATGCTATTAGCCGAACAGCTAGCGAGCCAACCCGAACTGAAAGGTCAGGCGTTCAACTTTTCGAATGAGCTGCAAATAACGGTTAAATACCTCGTGGAACAGATCATTCTGGAGATGCATGCGAATGTAGAGCCAGTGATTCGCAACGAAGTTAACAACGAAATCCGCCACCAGTACCTTAGCGCCGAGAAGGCTCGAAAGATACTGGGCTGGTCGCCCCTGTTCACCTTACAGACGGGCTTGCAGCGGACGATCGAATGGTACCAGCAGTATTTCGCAATCGTTCCCGAGGGTCTGGAATGACGTCCAGGGCAAACGAAATTCGTGCGCAGATCCTGGCGTTGACGAAAGATTATTATATAGCCCGCTACTCGGACCCTATCTTTCAACCCGGGTCCAGCCTGGTTCATTATGCCGGGCGGGTCTTCGACGAACACGAGTTGGTCAACCTGATCGACTCGAGCCTGGATTTTTACCTGACCGCGAACCGGTATGCGGAACAGTTCGAAGCGCAATTTGCTGATTACCTCAACCTTTCGAATGCATTGCTGGTCAATTCTGGTTCTTCGGCTAATCTGGTGGCGATGACCACCCTCACCTCGCCCAAGTTGGGGAACCGCGCCCTGAAACCCGGGGATGAGGTGATCACGGTTGCAGCGAGTTTCCCGACGACGGTCGCCCCAATCGTCCAGAACCGGCTGGTCCCCGTCTTCGTGGACGTGAATTTAGGCGATTACACTGCTATCCCTGAGCGTTTGGAGCAGGCCATCTCTGAGAAGACACGCGCCATTTTTATGGCGCACACGCTGGGGGTGCCATTCAATCTCGATGTTGTCATGGATTTGGTGAAGCGTTATGACCTTTGGCTCATCGAAGACAACTGCGATGCATTGGGCTCGCGGTACCGTGACCGGCTCACCGGGACGTTCGGGCATCTGGCGACCTTCTCCTTTTACCCCGCGCACCACATAACCATGGGCGAAGGCGGCTGCGTCGCGACCGATAATGATGAGCTGGCTCGCATTGCACATTCTGTCCGCGATTGGGGGCGCGACTGCTATTGCGCCGGCGGCGAGAATAACACCTGCGGCAAGCGGTTCAGCCAGCACTTCGGCTCCCTCCCGTTCGGTTATGACCATAAGTACGTGTACAGCCACATTGGGTATAACTTAAAAGTCACCGATATGCAGGCGGCGGTAGGCTGCGCGCAGCTTGATAAGCTGGATGATTTTATCTTGAGGCGGAAAGAGAATTTTCGAAAATTGTCCTCTGTCCTAGAGCAATATTGCAACGCGCTTATCCTACCGAAAGCAACAGAGAATTCCGATCCCTCCTGGTTCAGCTTCGTCATCACCCTCCGTGAGGACGTAGGTTTTACCCGAAACCAACTGACAACCTTTCTGGAAGCCAATAAAGTCGAGACGCGCAACCTGTTCAGCGGGAACCTCCTGTGCCACCCGGCGTTTGAAAATATCGAGCGCAGAGTCGTCGGCGACCTGGAGAATACCAACCGGATCATGAACGACTCGTTCTTCATCGGCACTTACCCCGGCATTGGAGAAGAGCAAATATCCTACATCGCGTCTCTATTCAATCGCTTTTTTCAAGGGGAACGTTAGGATATGCCAATCCCTCAAAAGATTCCCTGCAAGGTAGAACGGATCGCGAACCACGGCCAACACGTCTATACTGTCACATTAATCCCAGACAGGATCCTACCCCGCTTTTTACCTGGGCAATTCCTTCACCTGGCTATCGATCCGTATGATCCGGGCGGGTTCTGGCCCGAGTCCAGGGTCTTTTCCATTGCCAGCTCGCCGGCGAACCGCAATGAGTTGAAGATCACCTACTCAGTCCGCGGCAAATTTACCTCTCGGATGGAGAACGAGCTGCAAGTTGGCAGCGAAGTGTGGGTGAAGATGCCGTATGGCGAATTTATTATTCCGGATACAACCGATGTTGCTCTATTTGCTGGGGGGACTGGGGTCACTGCATTTACCGCTTTTATAGACGGCCTCACACTTGAATTCCAGCATAGCGTAGCGCTTTTTTATGGAGCGCAGACCCCTCAGTTGCTCTTATATCGAGGGTTGGTGGAAGAGAAAGCCCGGCAGCTCAAAACAGTTACTCCCTATTTCTTCTTTGAACAGGGGCAGGCTCAAGAATGCAGCGAGCACACGGGGAGATTATCTGTAGAATTCGCATTAAGGACACTGCAAAACCCGAAGAGCACAGACTTTTATCTCTCTGGCCCTCCTCCGATGCTGAGAGGATTCTCCCACAACCTCGAGATGCATGGGATCCACCAAGAGAGAATTCACCAGGATGCCTGGGAATAGCGAGACTCAGGAAACCATTTGGATACCCCATTATTCACTCAAGACCTGGATCATATTCTCGAGCACACCCGCGGCTTGTGGGATGAATTGCGCGAGGAGCGGCTTTTTATTACCGGAGGAACGGGCTTTTTCGGAACCTGGCTGCTTGAGAGCTTTTGCTTTGCCAATGAGCGCTTGAACATGGGATCGAAAGCGGTCGTTTTGACGCGCAACCCAGAGGGATATCGGGCGCGTTTGCCGCACCTGGCTCTCAACCCGGCCGTGGAGCTCTATACAGGTGACGTGCGAGATTTTCTATACCCGGCCGGGGACTTTCCGTTCATCGTGCATGCCGCGACAGAGGCCAGTGCTAAGCTTAATCAAGAGAACCCCCGGTTGATGTTCGATACGATTGTTGAAGGCACCCGCCATGTGCTCGAATTTTCATCCGTCTGCGGCTGTAAGAAGCTGTTATTCACCAGCTCGGGGGCTGTTTATGGGAAGCAGCCCCCCGAGATGACCCATATCCCCGAAGACTACCCGGGAGGGCCAGACCCGCTCGACCCCGGCTCGGCGTACGGGGAGGGGAAACGCGCTGCAGAAATGCTGTGCAGCCTGTACGAGCAGGAATTCGGAATTGGTGTGAAGATCGCCCGCTGTTTTGCGTTTGTAGGCCCGCACCTGCCGATGGATGCCCATTTTGCAATTGGCAACTTTATCCGAGACGCACTGCGTGGAGGACCAATTCGGGTAAACGGTGACGGATCGCCATATCGGTCTTATTTGTATGCGGCTGATCTGGCGATCTGGCTGTGGACGATTTTGGTGAAGGGCGAGTCGGCGCGACCGTACAATGTGGGATCGGAGCTCGATCTACCTATAGCTCAGATAGCCAATACGGTCTGCCAGCAGATAAATCAACGGAGCAAAGTCGAGATAGCTCAGTCTACCGATTCAAAGAAGCCAACTCAAAGATATGTGCCTTCCATTAAGCGTGCCCAGATGGAGCTTGGTTTGAAGGCACATATTTCCCTTGAGAATGGTGTCCGATTGACTGCAAATTGGGTAACCGGGGCAAAAAAATGAGTGGAGAGGCGACTGAACGAAGAGGTAGAATACAATCAGGTTACCATTCACGAATTTATAGCTCGATAAAAAATAATAGTTATAACCCTACGAGTCAACAGAGAACATCCGGATCTATATCAACCAACAAGAAACCATCAATATTCTAGCCTCAGATTTCAGTCGATTTGATTATTCCAGTATAACGTATATTGCCAATTGGGTTTTCGGATGACAAACGTCGCGAACTTCATAATGAATTATCTTGCGGATTGGGGGATCAAACATATCTTCCTCCTGACCGGCGGCGGAGCCATGTTTCTCGATGATGCCATCGGTCGAGAAAAACGCATCGAGTATATTTGTAATCACCATGAACAGGCTTGCGCGATTGCCGCTGAAGGATATTCTCGTATTAAAGAGAAATTGGCCGTCGTGTGTGTCACAACCGGTCCGGGGGGAACAAACACGACCACCGGTGTCCTTGGGCAATGGTTAGATTCTATCCCGGTCTTATATCTCTCAGGGCAAGTTCGTTACGATATGACAGTTGGTAGTACAGGATTGCCTTTACGCCAATTCGGAGACCAGGAAGCTGATATTATCTCCATAGTGCAATCAATAACTAAATACTCAGTAATGGTTACCAGGCCGGAAGAGATCCGTTATCACCTAGAAAAAGCGCTCTATCTGGCGACAAGTGGAAGACCAGGACCTGTCTGGTTGGATATTCCGTTGAATGTTCAATCAAGTGAGATCGACGAATCCAACCTTGTAGGTTTTTCGCCATCGACTGATTTAATGCATCAACCATCTTCAACAAGCGAAGATACTCTATCGGCAGTAATATCCCGAATAGGTCAATCAGAAAGGCCTGTTCTTCTTGCAGGAGCAGGGATTCGGATTGCGGGAGCGACTGATGATTTTTACCAGCTTGCAGAGAAATTAGGAATACCAGTCCAGGTGGCATGGGATGCCATCGATCTGTTCCCAACAGACCATCCTTTGTTTGTGGGTCGACCGAGCACATTAGGTCAGCGGGCAGCAAATTTTATTTTTCAGAACTCAGATCTATTACTCAGCATCGGCTGCCGCTTGAACGTCCGACAGATTGGATATGCGTTCCCATCTGTCGCTCGAGCAGCATACAAAATTGTGGTCGATGTCGATCCTGTCGAGCTCAAAAAACCGACAATGAACATTGATCTCCCCATTCAAGCAGATGCCAAGGAATTTACTAGGGCATTACTTGCAAGGCTTGAGATTTCACCGGCTGTTTCAAGAATTGAGTGGCTGGATTGGGCCAGAGAAAGAAAACAACGCTATCCTGTATTACAACCTCTTGACAACCAACACCGTCAAAGGGTTAATCCATATGTATTTTGTGAAGTGCTATCGGAACACCTTGATGACCAGGATATAATAGTAAGCTCTAATGGTGCTTCTTGTGTAATCCCTATTCAGGTGTTGAAAATAAAACGCGGCCAGCGGCATATTGTTAACTCTGGCTGTGCAGCAATGGGATACGGGCTTCCCTCAGCCATTGGTGCTAGTTTCGCCCGAAAGGGCCACAGAGTGATATGCCTGGAGGGCGATGGGAGTATTCAACTCAATATTCAGGAGCTACAAACGGTTGTATTTCACCATCTGCCCCTCAAGATCATCATTTTTAATAATGGTGGTTACCTGTCCATTCGCTCCACCCAGAATAATTTCTTCGGAGGTCATTTTGTGGGCGAAAGTCAGAACAGCGGGGTTGGTTTTCCTGATTTTGTGAAACTCTCATTGGCGTATGGCATACCAGCCTATCGAGTATCGGATCCGAGCGAACTAAACGAATTGCTTAAACAAGCGTTGACAAGTGAAGGACCCTGTCTGGTAGATGTCCAGATGGATCCAGATCAGCTTTTTATGCCGCGAATTGCATCGAAACGACTCCCAGATGGCCGCATGGTTTCCAGTCCCCTTGAAGATATGTACCCGTTTCTTAATGAGGAGGAGCTATTATCCAATATGATCATTCCTCCATGGAAGCCTGAATAATCAAAAAGCCATATAAGTATTGAATAATCCCAGAACTTGATATCGGTTTGTTCTGGAGCTAATTCAAGCAATACAGGAGATTCATGATGAACAATCTTGAACATAAAATGGTGGATGTGCTAAAAGACTTACATGAAAATCATGCTGTAAATGGGATTAAAGCTGAATTCGAAGCAGAAGGGACCCGCTTAGAAGAAGCTTTACGGTTAAAAGAAGTTGTCTCGAAAGCAGGATTGGGATTGACGATCAAGATCGGGGGAGGGGAAGCATTGAGGGATATGTATGAGTGCCGCACCATTGGCGTCGAACGAGTCGTGGCGCCGATGATTGAATCGGCTTATGCTTTAAAGAAGTTTTTGCAAGCAACCCGGTTGGCATTTCCCGTTGATGAACGTGATGACATTAAGTTCGCGGTAAATGTTGAAACAATCACAAGCTGCAAGAACTTCGACGAGATGTTAATGGTGAAAGAAATTGATTGTCTCGATGGAATTATCATGGGGCGCGTTGACCTTACCGGGTCTCTTGGCATGAGCCGCGAAGATATCAATTGTCCAGAAGTATTTGAAATAACAAAAGAGCTATTTCTTAAGTCAAAATCCAAAGGACTTGAAAATGCACTGGGAGGTGGAGTTTCAGCCCAGTCTCTGCCGTTCATTCGCCAGCTACCACCTGGAATGATTGATCGGTATGAAACCAGAAAAGTGATTTTCCAATGCCCAGAGGCACTTGGCCCTTCAGCAGATAAAGGAATCTTAAAAGCTGTTGGTTTTGAACTTCTATGGCTGAAGAACAAACGTGGCTATTACCAATTGATTTCTCAAGAAGACGATCAAAGACTCGATATGCTTGAAAGACGTTATAAATCCTTAATTGAGTTAGCTGGGGGCCAATACGAATGAGTCTACGAACGGCTTTAATCACTGGGGCATCACGAGGGATCGGCAAGGCTATCGCGGATCAATTCATTCGGGAAGGCATACAAGTTGTAACTCCTTCCCGCTGTGAGTTGGATTTACTAGTAAACACATCAATAGACGCTTACATTGCTGCTATCCATGAGCCGATTGACATCCTTGTGAATGACGCTGGCATTAACCGGCTAGCCGATATCAGCACTTACGAAGATGATGATCTTGAGGAAACGATGCAAATAAACCTCTTCGGTCCTTTGCGCCTAACACGAGGAATCATACCCGGAATGATCCAACGTAAGTATGGCAAAATCGTTAATATTAGCTCAATTTGGAGCGTTGTGTCAAAGCCCAGGCGGATGACCTATACGCTTAGCAAAGCTGGATTAAATGGCTTTACACGTGCATTAGCAGTAGATTTGGCTCCTTATGATATTTTGGTTAATTCGGTCGCTCCAGGCTATGTAAATACAGAATTGACGTGTCAGAATAACTCTGAACAAGATATCCAAAATATTGTCAAAACAATACCATTGGGACGGCTTGCTGAACCAACCGAGATCGCGAAATTCGTCTCTTTTTTATGCTCCGATGACAACACTTATATTACTGGCCAGGTGATTATCGCTGATGGAGGTTTTACATGCCAGTAATTCGTATTAAGTCTAAGTTACATGACTATCAAGCCCAAATTGCCCCAATCCAAGATTATATTAATCAGTTATCGAGGATAGAGCATAAGATATTTATCATCGATGAAAATGTATGGACTTATTATTCAAAAATGGTATTTAGCGAGATACCCGATTCGGAGATCATCGTTTTCCCTGTAAAAGAGGATATTAAAACGTTAGAAAGCGTTCAGATTATTTACGATCGGCTCATTGAGCGTTCGTCAAAGAGGAATTTGACATTAATCACGGCTGGGGGAGGGATTTTACAAGACATTACTGGTTTTGTTGCATCGACATTATATCGAGGAATACAATGGGTCTTTATCCCAACTACCCTTCTTGCTCAGGCAGATAGCTGCATCGGTAGTAAAACATCTTTAAACTACAGAGGATACAAGAATCTAATTGGGTCTTTCTACCCACCCTCCCAGATATGGATCGATCCATCCTTTATTAATACTTTAAAAATAGATGATTACTATTCCGGCCTGGGTGAAGTCGCCAAACTGCATATCATGGGTGGCGATGGATTTACCCAATGGCTAATTGGGCAGGATGAATTAATTGCAGCCAGAAACCAGGTGGCTTTACAACAGGCCATCCAAAATTCTCTAGAAATTAAAATCGGTTTTATTGCGAACGATGAATTTGATTTGGGGCGGAGAAATATGCTGAACTTTGGACATGACTTTGGGCATGCGATCGAAGCGGTTACTGATTTTGCTATACCGCATGGTCAAGCGGTTGTTACAGGGATTTTGCTGGCTAATATTATCGCAGTCAATCGGGGATTACTCTCTGAGAATAAACGTCGATATCTAGAGGAAGAGCTGTTAACCCCATTATGTAAGGTCAAGCCGAAGGCGAGTGATCTTTATCCAGATCGAATAATCGATGCAATGGGTAGAGACAAAAAACGAAAGGGAAAGGATCTAGCACTTATTATGCTCACTGAGGAAAACGAGATGATACTAGTGAACGATCTACACCCTGCTGAAGTCTCCTCAGCTTTGAGATCGTTTGAAATTGGTCATTAATCACAGAACCAATCGGCTGGTGTGTCATTACAGCGTTAAGACCACGACAATCAATCATCATTTCATGATTTTTATGATGTATTGCATTTCGATGGTTCCTGATTTACGTCATTACTAAGTTTATACATATTGATATTTCGTTTTTTATATAGGACGAAAACCTAAGAGGTGGATTATTAAACGGATCAGTATAGTTACGCCTTGTTATAACGAAGCTGAGAACGTCAAAGAGCTTCACACGCAAATCGCTCAGGTGATGGCGGAGTTGACAGAGTTTGACTTCGAGCATATCTATATCGATAATGCCTCAACGGACCAGACGGTAGACATCTTAAGGGGCATGGCGGCTGTTGACCCGAAAGTCAAAGTTATTGTGAACGCTCGCAACTTTGGGCATATCCGCTCACCATATTACGGCTTGCTAAACGCCTACGGTGACGCAGTCATATGCATGGCGTCAGATTTACAAGACCCTCCCCATTTGATCCGAGATTTCATCGAGAAGTGGGAAGAGGGCTATAAAGTGGTTATGGGAGTCAAATCGCGCAGTGAGGAAACATGGGTATTCTTTGCCCTACGAACGCTCTATTATAAAGTCCTTGGACGATTGTCGAATGTTCAACTGGTAGAAAACTTTACCGGATTCGGCTTGTATGATCGGCGCGTGATCGAAATCTTGCGAAGAATTGATGACCCCTATCCCTACTTCCGAGGTCTGATCGCCGATATCGGCTTCCCTGCAGCAAGAATTGAATTTATCCAGCCCACCCGGAAACGCGGGATCACCAAGAACAACTTCCAGACGCTCTATGATATGGCTATGCTGGGGTTGACAAATTATTCAAAGATCCCCTTACGCATGGCTACTATGGTTGGTTTCATCGCAGCAGTGATCAGCTTTATTGTGGGGCTGGTTTATCTCATCTATAAACTGGTCAACTGGCAGAATTTCGAGGTCGGATTAGCGCCAATCGTGGTAGGTTTTTTCTTCTTCGGCGCGATTCAACTAATTTTCTTAGGGATTGTAGGGGAGTATATCGGGGCCATCTACACCCAAGTATTGCACAGGCCATTAGTGATCGAGAAGGAACGGATCAACTTTGATGATACCATCCAGAGCCACCCGGCTCAGGATTCCCAATTACCTCAGTACGAAACTCGATAACCCAAAGGTGACCCGAATGTTACCTGAATTATGGTCCACTATCAGAAGGATGATCTGATCTACCTTTTTCTCATCCAAGGTTGATGTTTGTTTCTGAAGAAGCGTAAAAATCCACTCTCCTTAAAGAACAGATTCCAAACGCCTGGCCAAGCGGTTAAGTACCTGGTCAAGCGCCTGTTCCCATTTCTCGATAGAGGTCCTATCAAGCGCATTTATCACCGTCTGATCTCACGCCAGGAAGAGAAGATGATTCGAAGGCAGCGGATTCTGGTGACCGAGTTTCTTGCTAGCAGTAATAACTCCCGCCCAATAATGATCTTCGCTCCCTGCCTGGATTGGAACGTCCAATTGTTCCAGCGTCCCCAACAACTTGCCTTAGCGTTGGCACGTCAAGGCGCACTGGTCTTTTATATTCAACCAAAACCAAACCCCCGTACGCCACCCTTTACGGAGATCGAACCAAATATATATCTCTGCAACGTCAACGCACGGGCTTTCGACCAGGTTATGTCGCCCGCGGTTTATTTGCTGACCTGGAATGCTGAATACGGTAAGGTGTTCAACCAACCCGATCTAATCTACGATTACGTGGACGAGATCGATGTCTTCTATGGGGATAAGCAGGCATTTATCCGCAACCATAAAATCCTGCTCCAAGAGGCTACCCTGGTGTTGACTACTGCGGATAACCTGTACCGTGAAGCACTGGCAGTCCGCCAGGATGCGATCCTCTCCCCAAACGCTGTCGACCCGAATCATTTCCAAACGGGCAGCGAGGTGGGTATGGTGACCCCGCCTGCGGATCTGCTTCCCATCTTGGGCCGAAAGAAGCCGATCATTGGATATTACGGGGCACTGGCTCGTTGGTTCGATTATGACTTATACTATTCAGTGGCCTGCTTGCGCCCAAACTACAGCTTTCTGTTGATTGGCCCCGATTACGACGGCACCGTTGCCCGCGAGACGATAGAGAAAACTGACAATATTTACTGGCTTGGTGTCAAGAAGTACAGCGAGTTACCGGCGTATCTAGACTCGATTGACGTTGCCACAATTCCTTTTGTGGTGAACCAAATTACCAATTCCACTTCTCCACTGAAACTGTTTGAATATATGGCGGGAGGAAAACCCGTAGTTGTCACCCCGATGCGCGAATGCATGCAATACCCGGGGGTACTCGTGGGGGATTCACCGGAAAGGTTCGCGGAACGCCTGGATGAGGCGTTGAAATTAGCGAAGGATCCTGCGTATCAAGAGATACTTCAGAAAGTCGTGTACGAAAATACCTGGGACACACGGGCCAGGCAGATCCTTCGTGCTTTAGCAGACCGCCGCCAGAGTACGCGTCTGGCGGAGAAGTCGTAAGATGCCTCCTCGCATTCTCATCTGCCGCTCAAATCCGATTGCCCCAGATCCCAGGGTAGAAAAAATCGCGCGTGCGCTGGTTGGGGCTGGCTATTCGGTACACACACTCGGCTGGGACCGTACTGGGCTGCTTCCGGCGCACGAACGCCGGGATGGATATGGGGTAGATCGGTTGGGGATTGTAGCCCAGTTCGGGCAGGGGATGGGGAATCTGCCTCAACTGATCCGCTGGCAGGGGGGATTAACCGGTTGGCTAATACGCCATCATAATGATTTTGATTGTATTCACGCGTGTGATTTTGATACGATCATCCCAGCCTTATGGATGCGTCAGATGTTTCACAAAAAAGTTATTTACGACATTTTTGATTTCTACGCCGATCACCTTAGGAAGACGCCGGGGTGGATTAAAGGAATGATCCGGCGAATAGATATCCAGGCGGTGAACACAGCCGATGCTGTCATTATTGTGGATGATTCTCGCAGAGAGCAATTACTGCCCGGCCATCCCAGGCGGGTAGAAGTCATTTATAACAGCCCGGAGGATTGCATTCCTGCTGTACTGCCAATTCCCGAACATCCTGACGGCAAAAAACGACTGCGGATTGCTTATATCGGCTTGTTGCAAGTAGAGCGTGGTCTGATTGAAATCTTGCGCATTCTGCGCATTCACCCTGAATGGACCCTCGATTTGGCTGGATTCGGTGGAGACCAAGAGCGAATCCTGCAAGAGATCAGTGATCTGGATAATGTAGTATGGTACGGGCGAGTTCCATATGATCGAGCTCTGGAACTGAGTCAGGGAGCGGACGTCCTTTTTGCCACCTATGATCCTTCTATCCCCAATCACCGTTATTCCAGCCCAAATAAGGTGTTCGAGGCGATGATGTTGGCAAAACCGTTGGTTGTGGCTCGAGGAACGAACGTGGACCGGACGGTCGAAGAATACCAATGTGGCCTTGTCGTATCTTATGGGGACATACCAGACCTGGAAGAGGCATTTACAAGGCTTACAGAAGACGCTGAGTTTCGAAATCGCTTAGGGAGAAATGGCCGAATGGCGTATGAAAAGGCCTTTGGTTGGCCCAGGATGCGGGATAAGCTGCTTGGGCTCTACCGAGGACTCACTCAGGGGGTATAGGTGAAGGTTATTCTCGTCGCCAATACAGATTGGTACCTCTATAACTTCCGGCTAGCCCTGGCCAGGGCGCTGCAGGATGCTGGCTATGATGTGGTACTGGTCTCGCCGCCCGGCGCTTACGCGGATGGGCTGCGTGAAGCAGGCTTCCGCTGGATCCCGTGGAACGTCGGCCGGAGAGGCGCGATGCCCTGGGATGAGATCGCCGCTTTCTGCCGACTTTGGGGGATTTATCGGGCAGAACATCCTACGATCGTCCATCACTTTACGATCAAGCCTGTCTTGTATGGTTCGCTCGCAGCCAGGCTGGCCGGGGTGTTCGGGGTGGTGAATTCGATCACCGGGCGGGGGTATCTCTTCTTACAAAATACCTGGAAGACCCTTCTGCTTCGTTTCGGCGCCAAGCTGCTTTACCGCCTGGTCCTTCGCCGTTCGCGGACGGTGGTTACCTTCGAGAATCCTGATGACCGCGCATTCTTTTCGCAGGAGGGATTGATTCGGGGAGGCAGCGGGCGGGTCATTGAGGGCGCCGGGCTTGACCCACTGGCTTTTTTTCCGGCATCCGAGCCAGAAGGTATTCCTGTGGTCGTGTTACCTGCCCGAATGCTGTGGGATAAAGGCGTCGGCGTGCTCGTTGAGGCGGCCAGGATTCTTAAAAAACACTGTGAAGTGCGCGTTGCCCTGGTTGGGAATCTGGATCCGGGCAACCCGGCAGCGATCGACGAAGCGACGATCCTTGAGTGGGTAACTGAAGGCGTAATTGAGTGGTGGGGGTTTCGCGAGGATATGGCGAGGGTATACCAGTCTTGTCACATCGTTACCTTGCCATCCCTAGGAGAGGGTCTTCCTACCGCATTGATCGAGGCGTCGGCGTGTGGCCGGCCAATCGTAACGACGGACGCACCTGGGTGTCGAAACGTGGTCATTGACGGGGTGACGGGTTTCCTGGTACCGATCGAGGACCCACAGGCTTTATCAAATGCGCTCTTCCGGCTGTTAGGCGATCCCGAGCTGCGCCAACAGATGGGCCGCGAAGGGCGCCATTTCGCTCTAACGCGCTTCACTGATGAACAGGTCAACCGCTCATTTCTTGAAGTCTATCGTGCCTTTGCCTTATGACTTTCCAAAGAATATGGGGAATCGAAAAAGTTCATTTCTTGTCGTTTGACCTGAGCTTGAGGTTTCCGAAATCAGCCATCACCATCATCTCGACCAGCTCTCGAAAATCCACACTTGGCTGCCAATTCAACTTGTTCCTCGCTTTCGATGGGTCCCCCATCAACGGGATCGCTTCCGCTGGGCGGAAGAACTTCTGATCGACGTTGACATGATCACGGTAATCTAATCCCAAGCAGGAAAAGGCAACATCACAAAAATCCCGAACGGAGTGTATCTCACCTGTCGCAATGACATAATCACCCGGCTGCTCCTGTTGGAGGATCAGCCACATCGCTTTCACATAATCCCCGGCGAAACCCCAGTCGCGGACTGCATCCAGATTCCCCAGGCTGATCGTTTTCGCTAACCCGAGCTTGATCTGGGCAGCTCCATAGGAGATTTTCCGGGTCACAAATTCGTACCCTCGACGGGGTGATTCGTGGTTGTAGAGGATGCCGTTGCAGGCAAACATACCGTAGTTTTCGCGGTAATTGCTGGTTAAATAATAACCTGTGGCTTTTGTGATTCCATAGGCGGAACGCGGGTGAAAGGCCGTATTCTCGTTTTGAGGCGATTCGGTAGCCCGGCCAAATAGTTCAGAAGAGCCGGCGAAGTAAAAGCGGCAGTTCGGGGCAACCTCCTTCAGCACTGATAGAATGTTATGGGTCCCGGTCACATTGGTATTGAAAATCGAGAATTCATCATCAAAAGAATAGGAGACAAAGGACTGGGCTGCCAGGTGATAGCATTCCTCCGGCTTGATCTTCTCAACCACTCGGAACATGGATGGGTACGATTCAATAGATGCCGGGTGCAAGTGAAGATCGCCAAGAATTCCAGATAATCGGAACAACGCCCGGTCGGGATCTTCTAGCTCGTTTCGCAATACCAGACCGTGCACTTCATATCCTTTAGAGAGTAGTAACTCGGCCAGGTACGACCCATCTTGGCCGGAAATTCCGGTGATCAATGCTTTTTTTGCCATTTAATAATCTCCTTTCCCGTTCAAAACCTTCCAACCCAACTTATTCTCGATCTACCCAAATAACCAGATCGATTAGTGTGGGATGTCGTACAAATCCTCGTGAGTGTGCGTAGGCAATTTTTGTGGCTGTATCCTTTGAAATGATTGCAGATCGTCATTCCCTGAGTGACGTAACGATGATTGTCCTATCAACGCCGCATGGTTCTGGATGTTGAATTTGTTGATACCATCCAACCAGCAGAACAGCAAAAAGAAGCATCCGCAGGGGGACGATGACCCATAGGCCGGCCCAGGCGTGACGACCGAGAACCAGGGGCCATTCAAAGATGGTCAGGAGCACCATCAAAAGCGCCCAACGCATCCCCTTCTCCCATGAAAACGACAAGAGAATTAGAGGGATGAGATATAACACCCATTGAGGACTCCAACCGGGATTCCAAAACAAGTGAACCATCCAGGTGATGCCCACAAAAGCAACCAACGACCGGTCATCCTTTACCTTTCGTGATTTCCAGAAGAACCATAACCCAATCGCAATAAATACCGGTAAAGTCAAGATGGGTGGGATGATCGGCGGCTTCTCCATCGGAGCACGGTTGATTTGCAGATTAAAGCGGTCTGGTACTTTATCACCAAGCCCGGTTTGCATGTTGCCGTCAATCAGTGCCCAGACTGTTTCCCATGAACCTCGAGTTGGCTGGGTCAACACGGAAGCTCTGACAACATTCGGTGAAACCAGGTAGAGCGTGCCATAGACCAGAAGCACAACAACGATTGCCACACCGGTGATGGTCATAGCGCGCCGGACTGTTTTAAAACGCCAGGCCGCTGGTAGAAGCAAAACGGGGAATAGTTTCGTTAGGATGCCCAAACCAATGGCGAGCCCCGTTAGGTACGTACGATCGACAAGCATCCAATAAAGCCCTAGCAGCATAAGTGATATCGGGAGAAGATCGAAATACCACCAGGTATAGGGCAACGGCGTGAGAATAGCGAAAAAGATTAATGTACGAAGAAAAGCCTGGTTCTCCCCATGCAGCCTTTTCGAAATGATGTAAAAGAGATAGAGGCAAACGGAACCAGCCAGGGAGACCAGGAATACCATCATAAAATCATAGACGACCTCGTTTCCGGAGGCTAGACGATAGATGGCTGCATTGAGAAATGGAAAAACGGGAGGGTATTCGTGCCAGTAGTTGATATACGGCCACCCATTGAGTCCTGCCGTGCCATAATGAACCTTAAGGTCCCCGAAACCATATAAATCATTCGGGATCAGGCAAATGGCCAGGATGATCCTTCCAAATAGAAATAGTACCGGCAAGAGCAAGCTCTGCGATTGCGAAGAAAATGATGCGGGGAGGCGGCTTCCAATATTCATCAACGTTTGAATAAATAATCTACAATCTTAGTTGAGGAAATGCGGCTTCAATTGAGTTAGCTATGAGGTTATCTCCACCATTGTATTTTTCGTTTGATGGTGAACGTGAACATTGTTTGAATGGAATTCAGAATATTCTTCATGTGGTCAAGCATAGTCCTAATGCTATCGATGTAATCATGCACCGAATAGTTTATCATGTAAGCAGTCACCGGAAAGGCCAGGTTTAGCCAACGCCAATCTCCTCCTAACCCAACCCCCGGCGCCGTCAACCAGATAGTGGCGAAGAGCAGGAGTTGGCGGTAACCCTTCACGGTACCCAATGAGGGCAGCAGCACCACCAGGTGGTAAGGCATCAGGTTCGGGCTGAGCATGCAACCGGCTGCTATCAACCGCCAGGGATTCGATCCCGCGCCGGCTAACAATACCAGCCCTAACGCCAGCACAGGCCAGCCCAGAGCATGCCAACTAAAGGAGGCTGAATGGTTCCACACCGTCCCGGACACATGGTTGAGCCAGGAAGGCCAGCTTAACAACACCAGGCCAAGGAAAGCTCCCGCCCACAGCCCGGATGCCCGGTTCTTCAAGAAATTCCATACGGTGACTTGAGGATTGATTAAAGCCAACGGAATGATACCAGTCAGCACGCCGAGCAGCGCCAGCCCCTCGGTATGCCCAACCCACATAATATAAAACACAGGTGGGATAGGACTGCTAGAAAAATAGATAGGTATCTACCTCCCGCTAGCCAGCAACTGAGGGCTATGGACATCAATGTGATCCCATTGAGCCCCGCGAACTAGGTGCGCCAAGGCAGCCAGGTGAGCAGTTCGATGACGTAGCGGGTGTAAGGGAAGAACGGGCTGTCCGGACTGTAAATATTCCCCGTGGGGTGGTGGGCGGTGAAGAAGAAGTACCAATCCCAGTCAAGCACGGGCAGCCGAGCCGTTAGTGGAGACAGCAGAACGCCGCCGATTATCGCCATTCCCAAAATGCGGGCACTCTTCGATACATCCCGGCGGCCAGGGATGAGCGATTTAAGGAAGGAGAGGAGACGGTTCAAAATAGGAGACACTTGCAGGATAGCCGATCATGCCTGCATGATTTCGTGGAAACTCTCGATCACATAGTCCAACATCGATTGGGTGGGTCCTGGATAGACCCCGACTCAGACCACCTAGTTCATAACAAAAGCCAAATTCTCGAACGAGGTTGCGACCCTGAGCCCAGCGTGTTAGTACCCAGGTTGCCGAACAGGTTACTGTCGAGAAGCAGGCGAGTACCCAATCCACCTGAAAGGATGACGACCTTCATGGTTATCTCCCGGAACTGGGGTCAGGCAAACCAAATCCGCCGATGTAAATTTGGCCAACCCTATTAGATTTGGTCGGTAAATATGCAAGATATTTCGTTATGCACAATTGGTCTAGCCTCATTGTAAATCGGATAACCGGGATGGTCAACCTGCTCCACCTTACAGGATGCAAACAATAGGCCAAGCTAGGGAAGATTATGGCAGATGGGGGAGCAAAATGCCCTGAAAGAGTGTTCATCAAGAGGTAATCCATTTTGTATTATTGGATAGAAGGCTATTTGTGGGATAATTCTGAATGAAACAACTATTTCCAATTCAGCCGTGATGAAAATCGATATGCTAACGATCTCCTCTGATATCACTAACCCTGCTAAAATGGATACTCGCCTTTCCGCGCGGATTTCCCGATCAGAGTTTGCCGGCCTGGCCGGATCTTTCGGTGTCCTCTGCATGTTCACCTGGCTACAGATGACAGGCGTCTACCAGCCCTTCGATTTTACGAACTATCTCCATGCCGCGGCAGGAGATACCTCATACTATTATTATGGTTACTGGGCTCTTCCATTTATTTCTCTTTTCCGGGTTTTACCCATTAATATTGCCTTTCTTTCCTGGGGCCTGCTCAACTTGTTGGGTATTTTTTTCGCAATCCGGGTATTTGGGGGAAAAGCTCTCTATGCCCTATTATCCTACCAGATGTTCTATGTTTTCTTCTACGGACAAATCACAGGGATCATAATCGGGTGCTTAGCTCTCTTCTGGTGGGACTATCGCCATGGTCGATGGATCCTAGCTGGTTTTGCACTTTCCATGGCTTGCTCCAAGTATCAAATTGGGGTACCCTTGGGGATTGCTATGCTGCTGCTTGCTAGGACCCCCTGGATTCTGCGAATCAAAGTACTTATGATCCCCATATTGGTTTCGATCCTATCGTTGCTAATTTACCCGGGATGGCCTTTCGAGCTCATCTCACGGTTAATCACGAACCCTCCGAATGACTGGGGAAATATCTCCCTGTGGCGGTGGATCGGTCCTTGGGCCTTCTTGTTATGGATCCCGGCTCTTGTCCTCCCGCTAAAGACCAATCAGCGTCTTATTGCCATCACGGCCGCTACAGCCCTTAGCCTCCCATATTTTCAACAAACAGAGTTGCTGGTTTTGATCATGTTGCCTATTGGTTGGCTCGCATTGCTAGGAAATCTGGGTTTTTTGTACGCTTTCTTCAAGTGGAGTGTTCTCCAATATCTTGCCGTAGTGCCTGTGGCTATCTACTTATCAGTGGTCCTTCCACCCATTATTTCATCAATCCGCCATGTTCGTTTAATTGGTCTGCGTGAATGGGGTAGCCGAAAATGAATCGTGCTGTAATATCCCCTAAGACCTAGAATCACTGAATTGGGGATTCTAAAATAATTTGGGATGGGTATCGAAAAAACAACAGGCCAATTCCCGATAAGTCAGGCTTCGCGATGAAGTTCACGAGAGATAGATTTTCATCCCCAGCTAGGGTGAGTACATCGTCCGCTATCAACGATCCCGGATGACTGGCCTCTGACGGGATAAAGGATGTTTGGGGGACTTTAATATCGGTTCGTTTCCACTCCTCGGCTGAACATAACCATGCAATCGGTATCGATGGACATAGATAATAACTCGCAGTACGATAAATCGACCGATTCATTTCATAAATTGGGGTAAATGCGCCCAGAATTAAACAGGCCAGTAAAATAAAGAAGCTCATTCGAGGATTCCCGGCGGAATTTATATTGTCACCCGCCTTTCTATTGAAGATTGCATCAGCAAACCATACCATTAAGTAAAAGAGTGCTGGGATCGATGCTCGCATTGTAAAGTCCCCACCATTCCCAAGACGAATAAATGGAAAAGTGATCAAGATAAATCCAACCAGATACCACAGAGGGCTTTTTCTGTGGTTATTGTAAAGAATGATCCAAATTAAACTCCACTCAAGTATGCAGAAAAGATAAGCAATCAAAACAGAAACGAGAGTTATTGGTGCAATTGAAAATCGGGTCGTGTTTTGGTTTGTTCGAAAGTAGAGATATGACAGGAAAAAAACAGAGCCTCCCCCCAGAATGTTTTCTAGACTCATGAAATCACGGAGTTGTCGCTTGGTCGTTTCGAATAAACTGATCATTTTCTTACGTAAACCATTTACATGCCTAGAATAATGACTACCGGATAAGGGGATTAATGCTTGTACCGCTATGAATGGCAGGAGACCTATTGCTGGTAAAGGGGCAAAAAAGAAGCACAAACTCCAAGTAAAAATCTTATAGCGATCACTGATGCCATAAATTAACAGAGCTATGCAAACCCAGGCTGGAAGTGCTTGGTTAAATACCCAAAACAGTTGAGTGGTGATTGAAGAGTATTGTATTCCACTTGTCCAACCGTCTAGATGTTGGTAAGGCGGCCATACAGAAGGATAAGCCCCTTTGGCGATTGATTGGATAATAATTGTTCCAACAATATCCATACCGCTGAAAAGGATTACGAAGATGGAGATCGGAATAGGTGATATTCGTAAGTGTGAAGATACAAGATTGACGACGAATATGACACCGAGCAAAGTCCAAATAAAAAGCATGAAGTTCGCCGCATCCCACCCAATAACCTTTCCTAATAGGGCTGCAGGCAGCCAATATCCAATGTAATACACTAATTCAGTGGGATTTCCAGAGTTTGGATAGATTACTGGCCAGTGGTATTGGATTAAGTCCCGAAATATTGCATTTCGAATTTGGAAATCAGTATTTTGAAAAGTGTAACCACCAATCCCAGAAAGAAACACCCATATCCCCAGAATTAGACCTGCGACAATCCATTTGGAAACTTGATTTTGGAACTTGAAGTTTTGAGAAGCGTTCGAAGAGATAAATCGTATGATTACCCAAATAATTATTATTGAAGATAATATCGAAATAATTGGATTAAACCATCCAAAACAAAAGATGAGAAACGGGATGATAAGATATAGAAGGCAAACCGCCGGTAGAACCGCAATATTTCTTCGAGAGCTGCTCCTCCGGTGATCAAGATTAATGAGTAAACAATCCCACAGATGTTGTATTGTGATTAGCATTTTTTTCATCGAAATCCAAACATGGGAAGTATCTGATATTTCCATTAACTACATTTTTCTATATGCGGTGACTCAACTGATCAAGGAAATCCAAGTATAATGCCTAGTAGAAATTTGGATGCTACCAAATCCTCAAAATCATATAACCCTTTCTGCCGGACTCCCTCATGAAGCAGCTCCTCCAATCCCTCCGCAGCGGCGAGACCTCCGTCACCGAGGTGCCCCTGCCCCAACCGCGCCCCGGCTTCGCCCTCGTCCGCACGGCCGCCTCGCTCGTCTCCGCGGGCACCGAGCGCACATTAGTGGCCTTCGCCGAGAAGAGCCTGGTCGGCAAGGCGCGCTCTCGCCCAGACCTGGTGCGCCAGGTGGTCGATAAGGCCCGGCGCGAGGGCATCATTACCACGCTGGAAGCGGCCTTCAATCGCCTGGACCAGCCCATGCCGCTCGGCTACTCTTCTGCCGGGACGATTGTGGCAGTGGGCGAGGGGCTGCACGGTTTCCAAATGGGCGACCGGGTGGCCTGCGCGGGAGGCGGCTTCGCCGTTCACGCGGAGTACGGCCTGGTGCCGCAGAACTTATTAGCCAAGCTGCCGCCCGAGGTGGATTTCGAAACCGGCGCCTTCGCCACGCTGGGAGCGATCGCCCTGCACGGTCTGCGCCTGGGGCAGCCCCAGGTGGGCGAGCGCGTGGCGGTCATCGGGCTGGGACTGCTTGGCTTGCTGGCCGTCCAGCTCGCTCGGGCGGCCGGGTGCAGCGTATTCGGCGTCGACCTGGATGCACGCCGGGTGGAGCTGGCCTGCCAGTTGGGGGCTAGAGCCGTCACCCGCGAGGCAGCCGAAGACGCCGGGCGTGCCTTCAGCCAGGGGCTGGGCTGCGACCTGGTGTTGATTTGCGCCGATAGCGCTTCGGATGACCCGGTGGCGCTGGCCGGGGCGCTGGCGCGCGACCGGGGACGGGTGGTGGCGGTCGGCGCGGTTGGGTTGGATATCCCCCGCAAGGTCTATTACGAGAAGGAGCTGGATTTCCGCGTCTCACGTTCCTACGGTCCAGGGCGTTACGACTCCAATTACGAGGAACGCGGGCAGGATTACCCGGCGGGCTTTGTCCGCTGGACGGAGGGGCGCAACCTGCAGGCGGTGGTCGACCTGATGGCAGCGGGTAAGCTGGACGTGCGTCCCATCATCACGCACCGCTTCCCGATCGACCAGGCGCCACAAGCCTACGAGCTGATCACCGGTAAGCTGCACGAGCCCTTCCTGGGGGTGCTGCTCACCTATCCCCCGCCGTCTGACCTCGAGATCACGGCTGAGATGCAACAGGTGCGGGTGGCACCGGCTCAACCCCCCAGCTCAACAACGCCCCCAACGGTGGACATCCGCCTGGGGGTGCTGGGGGCGGGTAATTACGCTTCGGCCATGTTCCTGCCCGCCGTGCTGCGCGCGGGTGGTGCGGCCCGGGTGGGCATCGCCTCTGGCTCAGGGCTCAGTGCGCGCAACGCCGCAGCCCGCTTCGGCTTCCAATATGCCTCCAGCTCGGAACAGCAGGTGCTGACGGACCCCGAGATCAACCTGGTGGCCATCCTGACGCGCCACAACCAGCATGCACGCCAGGTGCTGGCTGCGCTGCAGAACGGCAAGCATGCCTTCTGCGAAAAGCCGCTGGCGATCACCGCCGCCGAGCTGGACGAGATCGAGGCGGTCCTTTCACAGGGTGAAACACCTCTGTTGACAGCCGGTTTCAACCGGCGCTTCGCCCCGATGGCGGTGCGCCTGAAGCAGTTCCTGGCCGGGCGCAGTGAGCCGCTACTCGCCAGCTACCGGGTCAACGCCGGGTTCCTGCCGCTCACTCACTGGCTGCACGACCCCCAGGTGGGCGGTGGGCGCATCGTCGGCGAAGGCTGTCACTTCATCGACTTCCTGACCTTCCTGGTGGGCGCCAACCCGGTGGAGGTGACTGCGGTCGCCCTACCGGACACTGGACGCTACCGCGAAGACAACGTGCTGATCACCTTGACCTACCCGGACGGTTCGCTCGGCAGCCTGACCTACCTGGCCAACGGCGACAAGAGCTTTCCCAAGGAGCGCGTAGAAGTCTTCTGCGCCGGGCGCGCCGCCGCCCTGGACGACTTCCGCACGTTGGAGCTGGCCCACGACGGCCAGCGCCAGGTAACCCACTCACGCTTGCGCCAGGACAAGGGTCACCAGGCGTCGTGGGAGGCTTTTCTGGCTGCAGTCCGTAAAGGTGGACCGCCGTCCATCCCTTATAACCAGGTCATCGGAACTTCGCGTGCTGCCCTGGCTGCTGTCCAATCGCTGCACGAACGGACCCCCATCTCGCTGGCCTGAGCCAGGGCAAATTGGACATGATGGAGCGCCGGCCGGCCCCCTCCCGCATCGTGGTTGCCTTGAAAGCCATCCATCAGCTCGGCCTGCAGCCGGTGGCGCTGAATGTGCTC
>JAQTMA010000012.1:0-8593 GCA_028714615.1 Anaerolineaceae bacterium
ATCCGTGAAGACACGCAAGATAAAGGTGGTAATAGAGCGCATAGTGAACCTACGCCTCCGTTTGTATCCGGCGTGGTTGACAAACGAATGACAAGAATGGGACGTTATTGAATTAATGTTTGGTGTGGTTTACTCGGCAATTACAGGTCAGTAGCTCATCCTGGGAATCCGCCTGGAGAATGCCTGCCTGGACCGAGATGGGCATGCCCTGGCTTCCGCAGCTCGCTCGTAAAGACCTATTGAGCAATGATATTCTTGGTCACGGCAGCTCACCGAGCATATAGGCGGATTTCGAGAATATCTCACAGGTGAGCCTGGTTGGGTTGGACCGGTGTGATGCTGTTTTTTTTGACACACGCTCATGGTGATCATTCGGGTTCGCTCCTGGTGAATGGTCACCCCATAATACTGGGCCAGCTCCAGGTAAGTCGGGTTGAGGAACGGGTCATACGGACCGGGACTTTTGACCCCCTGTTTGAGATCTTCTGGTAGGATCACCAGATGTCGTTGATAATCAACGAGCACAATTCAGTCGCTCGCAACCCAGTTTCCAGCAGCATCGGAACAACTGCCTGGTCATGGTTGGCGCTCGGCCGGCGCATCACAAACTTCTTCCTTTCCTCAGTCTGCGATTCTCGCGAGACAAACGCAAGCCTTGAGAAGTTTTTCCACATCTTCTTTTGTAAATGTTTCAACGGGATGTTTTTGAGCCTTGGGGGCTGTGATTTCTTTTGCAGGATTGGGGAATTTAAACTCCACCTGGAACCATCCGAAAAAGGATCGGAATGTAATACACACATTGCGAATGAACTTGGCAGACAGCGGCCTGACGGACTCTGGTTTGCTTTTAGTAGCGGGGAGTGGATTCGAATATCATCCCCGCATGGGGACCACTGACCTCCGGGTTATGAGAGATTTTCCTGGTTTCGGAACGTTTCTCACTCTGACTCCGCATTTTAGCCTGGCCTGAGGGACGCTCTTCTGAAGAAGCCGGAGGATCTTTGGTTACGGGTTATTTGTTGTACAATAGCGACTTTTTATGACAGGATCAAGTAGTAGTTTTTTCGCGACCCTGAGGACGATGGTTGCAAATTAATGAACGAACGTCCAAAAATCACGACCTTTTCGTTCTTTCGCTCATATGCGATTTGTTAAGATTATTCAAGTTTTTCGTTGTCACATAAGGTCGATCGTTGCCAATAATGTATGTGAATCAATAAGTGAAAAATGATCTAATTTTCGCAATTAGTCGAAAATCCCCAGAATTTCAAGTGCTTGACAGAAATAAAAGTATGGCTCGGGTCCAACACGACCAACTTTGTTTAATCGATTGTAGGATGTGTTCTGGATCAATCGAGCATAAGGATCAATGCTGCTATCAAAGCGTTGGATTGCCGGAATTCTTTTTATGCCGGCAGCGGCTAGACATGCTACTTTAGCCGCACAGAGAATTGTTTTTTGAAAATTGAAAGGGCCTGAATAAACATAAGCCTGGAGTTTAGAAGATCCGCTTAATATCTCTTCATACTCTTTCATGACACCCAGCTTACCATAAGTGCCAATCATACAAGAAGTTTGAAATGTATCCTGTAATACATCGATTGGTGTTAGAGTCCCTAGTCTACGGTACCCGAGCTCCTTCACCGCCACGCTGGCATGTGCTTCAAAGACACCGCTTAAAGCCCCATCAACCTGTATTACATAATCAAACAGTGTCGCCACATCAAAAAGCTGTTTTATAATCTCGAGCTCCTTGTCTTTGTTGAATTGAACTCCCGTTGTGTGTGGAGCAAAAGCGGTCAATTTATCCCCATGTAAACACTCCAAAGTGGGGCAGGTTACTGTAATAGGATCACCTTTAACCTGCAGTAAAGGAGAAGTAATTGGTTTCTCGATGGTGTGTGAGTAAGCATCATCCTCGAAGAGAACATCAATAAGGATGTGCTTCTCGTTGCCTGACGAGGAGACAAAGAAGAATTTGAAATGCTTTACAGGTATGTCACTTGCACGGACATCTTCTTCGTATCTCGTGAATACTCCATGATCTATTATGTGCTTAAAAAATGGGGGTAGAACGGAACCAGTAGAAACGATAATATCAACATCGATAGAGAACCGGCTTAGGTTTCCTGTAAGTAGAGATAAGGACGTGCCACCCTTAAAAATGAAATCAAGTCCGCTGGTTTTTAAGCTCTCCGTAAGCATAAATGCGAGGATCATCTTTTCTGCAAGCTCAGGATCCAGTTTCTTACGACACTGATCTATCCATTTTCTTGTTCGAGAATCTGGCGAGATCATAAATTTTCTCCTTGGTTTGTCACTAATATGACCTTAGTCTTCTCTAGGATGAAGTTATGTAGTTTTTGCTTGGCATTCCGCCTTCCTGCATACCGAAAAAGGGACCGCTCGTCTATCAGGTATACTCTAAACGCCTCTTCGTAAATCGAAACCATTTCACTTCCCTGGAAAATAAAGAACTTGTTGTCATCAACAAAGATATCGACCAGGATCTTTTCAAGCTTTGCATAGGGTAGTTTTTCTTCGCGACGGCCTTTTGGTGTTTGTGAAATCAACTTGGAAATAATAACTGTGTCTCTTTGGGGAAGCACATAATTTTCGATCACTTTGCGATCAGGAGAGATAAAAACTCTACCAGGATACTTTTCGCTCAAGTAATTGAATGCTACTCCAGTAGTTTCGTTTTCTGTTTCAAGAATGACCATATTTATGCCAGGCTGCTGGACCATTAGGTCGTGAAGTATCTTCGTTTCCCAGATTACAAGTTTGGCAAAGGGTAATTCAGAAAGGATTTCTTGCTTAATCTCCAAAAGGAAAGAGGACATTATTGGGTCGAATCGTATTCTCTTTGCAAAGTCCGGGGCTTGAGGGTCCTGTATGATGTATATTCCACTACCAGGAGAGGATAGATAAGAGTCTTTCAAAAGCTTGTACAAGAACCTTTGATAGTCCTGTTCGGTCAGTCCTGGATAGAGACTCGAGAAATAGCTCTTTAGGTCGTTATTGGAAATAGACTTCTTCCCACTGAAATCGTGAAGGAAAGTATTGATGCATAATTCTGGTCTTCTTTTTGCCATTGAAGCCTCCATTTCCTAAATCGTCAAATTATGGAAATATTGACGATTTAGGAAACTTTGTTTTATTATAACAATATTCCCAAAAACCAGTTATATTTCAACTTGATAGGTATGATCTGTCTAGGCTCGGAAGATAAAGATTGAACAGTGCCGATCACATTAAGCACTTTGTTATTATCAATTTCAGACTGATATGATAATAACATTGGAAGTGTTCTCATTTATGAACTTCGCTACATGGAGAGGATGTGCAAAAACCGGAGCAAATAAAGTTGAATAATTAACGGATCTATGACCTATTCGCAAACATTTATGGCAATTAGCAACCGAAATGGTTCAAAAGGGAAAATTTCCACAAATCGAAATTAAGCCATCTATTTTTAGAAGGCAGCTTAATCAATTGGATGTGTATTTAGTAAATCGATTCACGTATGATTTCGTCAAGGACTAATGCAATACTGCCAAGAAGCGCAGCGTCGGTACCATTGAGAGAAGGGATCAAGGCCATGTCTTGCCGTAAATCCGATAAAGAAGTTCTTTGTAAACTTCTTTCGATGCTGGGTAATAGCAAGTTGTAGGCTTGACCTAATGACCACCCAAGTATCACGCCCTTCGGGTTAAATAAATTAATAACATGACCAATCCCAATTCCCAAAGCCTCACCCACTTCGTCGAAGACCTTTTTGGCAATAGGATCACCTGCTTGTCCACGTTGGATAATTTGCTCAAGTGAAATGTTACCTTCTTGGGATAAATCTCTATAACGTTGCACAATGACTAGGCGTCCTGCTTTGGTTTCCAAGCATCCCTGTCTCCCACAACTGCACCGAACGCCATTTGGGTCTACCGTGATATGTCCGATTTCACCCGCGTAACCAGAAGCTCCACGGAAAAGCCGTCCCTTGGAGATTATCCCACTGCCGACACCAATATCCATACTAAGGTATACAAAGTCCTCAATTTTCTTTCCGGCCCCAAAATAGTACTCACCCAGAGCTGATGCGTTCGCATCGTTTTCTATATAAATTGGAACATGAAAAAGATTGCGCCATGTCGATTCCAGGGGAACATCTCGCCAGTGCAAGTTAGGGGCAAAATGAATCGTCCTATTCCCGTAATCGACCATACCCCAAATAGCTGCCCCAATTCCCATCAAAGGTAAGCCGTTTTGAGAGGCGATATCGATCGCTGCCCGTATCAGGTTCTCCGCGTTTTGACTATAGTCCGTCCAACTCGCATCATCGTCAAGAACGACTCTATCACGCCAAATGGGAGTCGACAGGAAATCAGTCAATAGAATCGAGATAAAGTGAACCCCGATCTCTAGGCCAATCGCCGCGCCGCTTTTTGGATTTAAAGACAACAAGATGCCAGGCCGTCCCCGGTCATTTTGCGCTGAGGAGATTTCGTGTACCAGTTTTTCGCTGCACAAATCATCAACAATTCGTGATATTGTGCTTCGAGTGAGTCTGGTTTGCTTTGCGAGATCGGCACGTGATAAAGCGCCTTGCAAACGGAGTCTGTTTAGAATTTGAGCTCGATTATGCTTTCGCGCAATGGTTTGGTTAGCGCCTGACAATGGGTGTGAATTATCTTTGTTGGTCATATTTATCGGTTTTTATTTTTTTTTTGCGAAGCAATCAATTAATTATATGATGGTTCGTCTAATTGTCAATAAATAGCGTTAAGCAACTTAATAAACTTCATCACAGGTTGCAGGAAATCTTGAGCAAAGCAAAATAGCTTCATAATTCGTTCAAGAATCTAGATTTCAGGACGTGATTAAAGTAACTATTGACAAAAAGGTCGGGATTTTGTACACTATTGTTGTATTAGTATACAATATAAATTAATATTGCTTTCACCGAATGCTTAAGAAGCCGTATTCTCATTTGAGCATGAGTAGTGTTTTTGGTCAAAGCCCATTAAGCTCACTTGTAAGAATTGCACTGAAAATTGAGGAAACGTAAAGAAATGAGCGAAATCTTTCAGGGAATAAGCCGTACTGAATACGAAGGACCAAAATCGAAAAATAAATTTGCTTTCAAATATTACAACCCTGATGAACCGATTCTCGGACGGAATATGCGCGAGTATCTCAAATTCGCTGTTTCGTATTGGCATACGTTCTGCGCAACTGGTTCTGATATGTTTGGACCTGGCACGAATGATAAGAGTTTTGGTGGTAACGACGAAATGGATGTGGCTTATAAACGGGTTGATGCCTGTTTCGAATTAATGGAAAAGCTCTCGGTTGACTATTATTGCTTTCATGATCGTGATATTGCACCAGAGGGGAAAACGCTTAAGGAAAGTAATGAAAGATTAGATGAAATTTCCGAATATATTCTAAAGAAACAAGTCGCATCAGGGAAAAAAACACTCTGGGGTACTTCAAATCTTTTCAGCAATCCCAGGTACATGCATGGAGCGGGCACTTCGCCAAATGTTGATACATTTGTTTTTGCTGCTGGTCAAATTAAAAAGAATATTGACATCTGCATCAAGCTTGGCACTTCTGGAATTGTTTTCTGGGGTGGCAGGGAAGGTTACGAAACCCTGCTAAATACCAATTCTTCTTTGGAACTTGAAAATATGGCCAGGTTATTACATATGGCTGTGGATTATGCAAGAAGTCAAGGATTCACCGGCGATTTTTATATCGAACCCAAACCCAAAGAACCAACAAAGCACCAATATGATTTTGATGCAGCCACCGTAATCAGTTTCATACGCAGATTTGGCTTGATTGATGACTTTAAACTCAATATCGAGGCCAATCATGCAACTTTGGCAGGGCACACCTTCCAGCATGAATTGCGAACGGCTCGAGATAATCACTTGTTTGGATCGATTGATGCCAACCAGGGAGATGTGCTCCTCGGGTGGGATACAGATCAGTTTCCAACAAACGTTTACGATACAACGCTTTGCATGTATGAAGTAATCAAAGCAGGCGGGTTTGTTAATGGCGGTCTGAATTTTGATGCCAAGACCAGACGCGGCAGCTTTACGATGGATGATATTGTCTTGTCGTATATCGCCGGTATGGATGCCTTTGCTTATGGATTGCGTGCCGCTGCTGCTTTGATCAATGATGGCCGAATTGACCAATTTATTGAAAAACGTTACGCCAGCTGGAATACTGAACTTGGACAAAAAATCCATGATGGAAATACAACCTTGGCAGAACTATCAACTTTGGCTTTAGCGATGGGTGATGTGGCAACGAACACAAGCGGATCACAAGAATACCTGGAATCTGTATTAAACCAGGTCATCTTCAATCTTTAGGTTTGGAGATCTAAATTGAAGTATTTACTTGGTATTGATATTGGTACTACAGGCACAAAAACAATCCTGGTTGATACTAACGGGATTGAGATTGCTTCAAGTTCAGTTGAATATGTACTATACCAGCCTCAGAATGGTTGGGCGGAGCAAAAGCCCACAGATTGGTGGAATGCGACGGTAAAGACCTGCAAAGAGGTCTTATCCAGAAGTGGGGTCGATTCTTATGATGTTGCAGGCATTGGGTTAACAGGGCAAATGCATGGTCTGGTGATGTTGGATGAATTCGGTGAAGTGCTCCGTGATTCCATCATTTGGTGTGACCAGCGTACTGGGAAGGAATGTCAACAAATCAATCATGCGGTGGGATCCGAAAGGTTATTGGAAATCACTGCCAATCCTGCTATCACCGGCTTTACTGCCTCAAAGATATTATGGGTTCGAAATAATGAACCGCAGATTTATGCAAAATGCATGAAAATTCTTCTCCCTAAAGATTATGTCAGGTACAAGCTTACAGGTGAATTTGCCACCGATGTTTCTGACGCCTCGGGTACGCAGCTTCTCGATATCAAGCATCGGGCCTGGTCTGAAGAAGTATTGGAAAAACTAGATATAGATATAACGCTTTTGCCAAGAGTATTTGAATCATATGAAATCACTGGCAAGGTCACCCATGCTGCAGCAGAACTCACCGGGTTAGCAGAGGGGACAATAGTGGTTGGCGGTGCCGGGGATAATGCGGCTGCGGCCGTTGGAACTGGTGTCATCTTTGACAACAAGGCATTCACAACGATCGGTACTTCGGGAGTCGTGTTTGCTCACACCAGCCAGATGAAGATTGACCCGAAGGGGCGCGTTCATACTTTCTGTAGTGCTGTTCCAGGCGAATGGCATGTGATGGGAGTTACACAGGCGGCCGGGTTATCCCTCCAATGGTTCAAGAAAAATTTCTGCAGTGATGAAGTCAGACAAGCGATTGAATTGAAAGTTGATCCTTATGAATTAATGGATTCTGAGGCCGAAAGAATTCCGATTGGTGCAAACAAGTTGATTTATCTCCCATATCTGATGGGAGAACGGACTCCATATCTTGACCCTGATTGTCGTGGAGTTTTCTTTGGCCTTTCAGCTTCTCATCGACGTCCAGATCTAATTCGTGCCGTAATGGAAGGTGTTGCTTTTTCCCTTTACGATAGCATATTCATTTTTAAGGAAATGGGAATAGACTTTCCTGAAATGCTGGTAGGTGGAGGGGGAGGAACGAGCAAAGTTTGGCGCTCGATGTTGGCTGATGTTTTTGATTGCAAGATTAAAACTTTACACTCATCAGAGAGCCCAGCATTTGGGAGTGCCATTTTAGCGAGTGTGGGTAGCGGGGTGTATTCCTCATTACCTGAGGCCTGCTCAGTTCTGGTGAACGAGAATCGCAGCTTTGAACCTAATCATACCCGCCATGAAGAGTATATGAAGTCTTATGAAGTTTATAAGCACTTATATGGGCTCTTGAGTACGGAATTTAAGGCTTTAGCTGCCCTATGAGATAACTTTCACCACTCAATGGCAGTTCAACTGTATCTATAATTGTGCAAATGCACATTATAAGAAAAAAAAGAATAGAGGAGAGAGACCATCATGTTGAAGAAATATGTTTCGCTGATCGTAGCAAGTATTATGATTCTTGCTGTAATTGCTGGCTGCGCTAGTAACCCCAGCACTCCGGCCGCGACTACTGAAGCACCAACCACCGCTGCAGTGGTACCTACAACTGCTGCTGAGCAGGGTGGAAGCGCGGCGACTACCCCCCGAACGGTTGAACCCCGTGAAAAAGCTCCGGATGGAACATCTTTGACCCCGGCGTCGTTTTCGAAAGATATGTTCCCTGGCTTAGCCACGGTTGGTGTCAAACCATTGCAGAAATACAAAATTGCATTCTCAAATGGTGATATGGCTGACACTTGGCGTGCTGCGTTTTGGAATGATATGATCAAATCCTTGGATTATTTGAAAACCACTTTTGGGATTGAATATATCACTGCTAATTCCGGTGCCGATAGCGCAAAACAGATCGAAGATATCCGTTCATTGCTTGCCCAGAAACCTGACATCCTACTTTTCAGCCCGAATGAATCAGCTCCTCTGGCAGTAGTTGCGGATATGTGCGCGGAAGCAAAAATCCCCTTTATCACCATTGACCGATCCCTGGT
>JAQTMA010000012.1:8603-45461 GCA_028714615.1 Anaerolineaceae bacterium
TTCCCACAGGTGAGGGAATGTACGTTGCAGATATCGAAGGCGATAACTTCAAAGACGGTATTGGCATGGGTATCAGCCTGGTGAATGGCCTGACCGCTAAAAACGGCAAACCTGAAGGTATAGTTGCAGAAATTGCTGGTGCACAGGGTTCTTCGCCGGCGGTATACCGCTCAGCTGGTTTACGCTTTGTTTTGAAAGATTATCCTGATATTCAAATCGTCCAGGTTGTGGATGGCGGTTTTGATGATTCCAAGGCATATGCTGGCGCACAGGATATTTTCACTGCGCATGGAAAAGAACTGGATGCTTTGGTCGTCGCATGGGATACTGGAGCTGCCCAGGCTATAAAAGTGGCCGACACCCTTGGATTGAAAGATATTCTGTTTATCAGCAGTAATGGTAATACAGAGGTCTTGAAGGACTATGTCCTTACTGGCAAAATCTATAGCGAAATTGAATATCCTCCTATGTACGGCATTACCGCTCTCGAGTATGCAATCCATTATCTGAATGGCGACAACATTCCCAGCAAGATTTTGATGCCGCAACGAAATTACATGATTGATACTCCTGAGAAAAAAGCTGCGCTTCAGGAACTTGTATCCCAAGCAGAAGCAGAAAATGCCACGTTCATTCCTGCGTCGCTTGGCAAATATGATGTTTTTGGCACGAAAGGCGATCTATGGGACAAATATTATCCGAAGAGTTTCCTGGATGAACCTGCAAACTACTTTGATGATAAGATTTCTGATCCATACAGCCTGATCAACAAAAAGTAAGACCATTTCTTCCGAGGCTTTTTGTCAAGTGGTATATCAAAATACCACTTGACAGAAGCAACGGAAACGGTAAAACCAATCACCTATCGTCGAATTTCCAGGTAATAAACCATGCCTTTATTAGAAGTAAAAAACTTAAGCATTTCTTTTTCCGGAATCCAGATTTTGCATGAAATCAACTTTGCTGTGAATGAAGGTGAAATCAATTGCCTTTGTGGTGAAAATGGCGCTGGAAAGAGTACGCTTGTAAAGGTCTTATCCGGAATTTATTCAGATTATTCTGGAGAAATTCTTATTCAAAACAAAACGGTGTCTCTCACTGCCCCAACCGATGCAGTGAAATATGGGATCTTTGCAGTGCAACAACACCGGGACCTTGCTCCGTCTTTGAGTTCAGTTGAAAATATGTTCCTGTGTAATGAGATCTACATTGGTAAAAATCGCCAAAGGTTAGATTTCGTCAAAATGAATAAGCTGGCCAAAGAATATGTGAGCAAGTTTGGTATTGAAATCGATTTGGATGTACCCGTTCGTGAGCTAAAAGTGTCTGAACAGGGGATTGTTGCGATTTGTAAGGCACTTGTAAGGAAATGCAAGATTTTGCTTATTGACGAAGCTTCTGCTCCATTGGATGATGAAGAGCGAAGGGCTTTGTATACTTCCTTGCAGAAATTGGCCAAAGAAGGCACTGCAATTGTTTATATCACGCATCATTTGGATGAGGTTTTCAAAATCGGAAACAGTGTTACCGTGTTACGTGATGGTCATAATGTGGGGAAATTCCCGGTCTCTGAAATTGATAAATCCAAGTTAATTGCGAGTATGACTGGCGATGTTCATCTTTACTCCCGCGAACTGGGTGAGCAAAAATCACTTTCTGATGAAAATATGATCGAAGTGAATCATCTCAGCGCCAAGGGATTAAATGATGTCAGCTTTTATGTAAAAAGTGGTGAAATTCTTGGGATCGCGGGTCTTGAAGGATCTGGCAAAAACCTGATTGCCCTGTCCTGTTTTGGATTCTCTAAAATTCAAAAAGGCGAAATCAAACTCAAGAATAAGAAGGTCAATTTAAAATCCCCTCTTGATGCCATTAAGAACAACATTGGTATGATCCCTGATAATCGAAAAGAAGCCGGGTTAGTCCTGAGCAAAGATATTTCAGACAACATAATCATCACTTATCTCAATAAATATGACCAACAACTAATTTCGGGGCGTGAGATTACAAAGGTCGCTCGAAATTACATCAGCAAATTGCGAATCAAATGCGTTGGCCCTTCTCAGCTCGTCGAATATCTTTCCGGAGGAAATCAGCAAAAGGTGCTCGTTTCCAAATGGCTGGAATCACAGGTTGATGTATTGTTTATGAACGAACCAACCGAGGGAATCGATGTGGCGGCTAGAGCCGATCTCTACGAGATCTTTCGCGAGCTTTCGCGGGAGGGCAAAGCGATCATTATTGCTACGAGTGATATCGATGAATTGCTGGAGCTTTCTGATCGAATCCTCACCATGGCGAATGGAATAATCATCAATGAATACAGGATCGAGGAAGCGGACAAGCAGATGATTTTGTCTGATGTATTGAGTCCAGCATGATCATGGCCTTGAAAGGGAAGTCAATAATGAGCTTTGGTGCAATAAGAAAATTCCTGTCAAGCAATTCTCTATTGTTGATAGTGCTCCTGTTATTTGCTTTTACAAGCGCATATAACTCCTCGTTTTTGACCACCATCAACCTGAGCGGGATGTTGATTCAAATTTCATATATGACCTTTCTTGCTATGGGTCTGACTTTCGTAATATTGACCGGGGGAATTGACCTCTCAATCGGCGCAATCAGTAGCCTTTCGACCGTGATTATTGCCTACTCGATGAAGAATTTCTTTCTGGTCAATAACACAATTACCGTGATTGTAGGGATTTTAATGGTCATGTTAGCTTGTTTCCTTATTGGTCTGCTCAATGGCATTCTCATTGCGGATTTATATTTTCCCCCAATCATCGTGACACTGTGTATGACCTGGATCGCAACCGGCTTGGGCAACACAATCATTAGAGGGACTCCGCTTGCACTAAAAATTCCTGATGTTCGCCGATTCCTCTCAATTAAGATTGCCGGCATCATTCCGATCACATTTATTATCACATTGGTCGTTTTGGGATTATTGATCTGGGTCTTGAACAAGACACGGTTTGGCCGTGAATTCTATGCAGTAGGTTCCAGCCACTATGCTGCTTTTATCTCAGGTATGAATGTCAAGATGGTATTACGCAAAGCCTACATTATTTCTGCGATGTTCGCTGGAGTTGCGGGTTTATTCCTGGCGGCCAATGTGAATTCTGGATATGCCACGGCAGCACAAAACTGGGAATTATATTCAATCGCTGCAGTGGTCATGGGGGGCGTTTCACTCAGTGGTGGAGAAGGCAGTATTTTAAAGGCTTTCTTCGGGGTGATTATTCTTAGAATCCTGAACAAACTTGTTGTCTTCACTGGATTATCGAATATCTCCGGTTTTATTGAAGGAATTATTATTGGAGCGATTCTCGTCCTGGTGCTGTTTGCGAACTCGTTAAAAAAGGAACGAGTCTAACATGGATACCTCCAAACAAAAAGTAACACTTGAAGAAATCTTTAGAAAATATTCAGTTGTAATCGCTGTTGTGATTATGATTGTCTTCGGAGAACTCATTACCCAGGGCGGTTATTTATCGGAAGAAAATCTGCTTAATGTTGGCGAGCGGGCTGCTGCGATAGGCATTATCTCATTGGGTCAGATGTTGGTGATTCTCACCGGCGGCATGGACTTGAGTGTAAGCGGCATTGTGGCTGTAGGTTATAGCATTACCGCTTTACTTCTGGAAGCAAATTCAGTACCGGTTCCTGTGGTTATTGTTTTGATGCTCGTAGGTACTACCCTGTGCGGCGCCATTAATGGGTTGCTCGTTTCTCGAACCAAGGTCCCTCCCTTCATGATAACGCTGGGGACATATATGGTTTTCCAGTCACTTGCCCTGGTATTAAGTCAGGCGCAAAACATGCATTACAACGGAGTCGTTGATTATCTGCAAAACAACTGGCATCTTACTGGTTTGTTGGGGCGGCTGTTTCCGACGATCATGTGGGTCGCCATCTCGGTTTTAGTCATTTTTATGTTGGCTTATTCACGCATCGGTAAAAATATCTTTCATACTGGTGGAAAAGAATTATCAGCCAGAATGTCTGGGATCAATACAAGGCGTATCAAGTTCTTTGTTTATACAGCGGCTGGTTTTCTTTGTGGTGTTGCAGCCTTGCTGCTCGAATTTCGCTTTCAGTTTTCAAATGCAACCTCCACTGGTACATTCCAAATTGCATCTATTGCGGCTGTGATCATCGGCGGGACCAGTATTAAAGGAGGGGAGGGGAATGTTTACGGCACCTTTATCGGGGCTTTCATTATGGCTTCACTCGACAACTTGATGAATTTGGTCGGATTGCAGGTTTATTCACAGGATATTGTCAAAGGTATATTTCTACTAATATTCTTAGGGATCACAGTTTTGTTGACCAGGAGAAGTAGAAGAAATATTTACGAAGGTTAAATGCTTCATAGGGGAACTATTCGAAAAGCAATAAGGAGAGATGAATATGAAAAAAGTAAACGTGGCTGTCGTCGGTCTGGGATTCGGGGGGGAGTTTGTCCCGATCTATCAAAAGTATGACAAAACCAATTGCGTAGCAGTATGCCGCCGTGACGAAAAAAAACTGAATGAATTTGCTGACCAGTTTGGAATTGAGAAAAGATACACAAACTACATGGACCTATTAAAAGATCCTGATATCGATGCGGTTCATATCAATACTCAGATCAACGATCACGCCTGGATGAGCATTGAGGCATTAAAAGCTGGAAAACATGTGGCATCCACAGTTCCCATGGCAATCAAGGCTGAAGAATGTGAAGAGATTGTCCGTCTCGAAAAAGAGACGGGAAAAGTGTATATGATGATGGAGACCTCTGTGTATACACGCGAGTTCCTCTTCTTCAAGAAATTATTTGATGAGGGCAAAATTGGTCGGCTTCAATTCTTGCGCGGCTCCCATCAGCAAAATATGTCTCTTCCTGGATGGCCGGAGTATTGGTACGGTCTTCCTCCCATGTATTATGGTACGCATGCTGTTGGTCCTCTTTCTGAAGTACTGCGTAAACCTGTGAAGACCGTACGCTGCCTGGGATCAGGTCGCATTAACGAAGAATATATCAAACGTTACAATTCCCCGTTTGCAGTCGAGTCTATGCAGGTTACCTTCAAAAATACTGATGTTGCCGGTGAGATTACACGTTCTTTATTCGATACGATCCGTCAATATCGAGAGAGTTTTGATTTTTATGGTTCCAAAGGCTCATTTGAGTGGGAGCAGTGTGTTGGTGAAAGTCCCGTGGTTTTCACTGGTTATGAAGTTGCCGAACGCATTGAAGTTCCGGATACAAACACGATGCTACCTTCGGATATTGCCGAGTTTTCACTGAAGAATCATATTGTTGATGAGAATCATGTCTCCTTCATTCAAGGAAGTGGTCATGGCGGTTCCCATCCTCACCTGGTCCGGGAATTCATCAGTGCTATTCTTGAGGGTCGTGAATCTCATGTCAGTGCAAAAGTAGCTGCTAACTGGAGCCTTGCGGGCATCCTGGCACACGAATCAGCGATGCAAGGCGGTAAGGTCATCGAGATGCCGGAATACACTCAGTTCTAATCATCATTATCCAAACAGCGATTGGAACGTTGGATTTCTTTGACTGCTCATTGGCAACCTTTACGGTTGCCAACGAGTAAGTTCAAACTGTGAAATTATGGTCAAACGCTGATTGGATCGAATTGAAATAATTCTTCGAAAGTTACAAATGTATATAAGTTGAAGAACTTATTGTTGCTTGGTATTAAATAAAATTATCGAGGATAGATGATCAATATTCCTGAAATTAATTTAGGTGTGATTGCGGTTAGCCGAGATTGTTTTCCTGAAAGTATGTTTGCTCCTCGTCGAAAAAGTGTAACTGCATATTACTCAGCAAACTACGGAACAATTTACGAATGTCCGGTAGTTGTCACAAACGAAAACGATATGATGAAGGCTGTTGAAGATGTAAATGCGAACAAAGTAAATGCTTTGGTTGTTTATTTGGGCAATTTTGGGCCGGAAACCGCCGAAACCTTAATTGCCAAGTGGTTTGAAGGTCCAGTAATGTTCTTAGCTGCGGCAGAGGAAAACATTCAGGTTTTGGCAGCGAATCGGGGCGACGCCTATTGCGGAATGTTGAATTGTTCATACAATCTAGATTTGAGGAACCTAAAGGGCTATATCCCTTCGTATCCAGTTGGAAATGCAGTGGAAGTAGCCAGGATGATAGTCGATTTCGTACCATTGGCTCGGGTGGTGTTGGGGTTAAAAAGCTTAAAGATTATTGCTTATGGCCCCAGGCCGCAGGATTTTTTGGCTTGTAATGCCCATAAAGAACCTCTTTGATCTCGGTGTCGAAATAGAAGAAAACTCTGAACTTGACTTGCTCGTGGCTTACCGAAAACATGACAACGATCCACGCATCCCAGGAAAAGTAAAAGAAATGGAGGAGGAACTGGGTAAGGGAAACTTGATGGCCGGGATTTTGCCCAAGCTAGCCCAGTATGAGCTGACATTGTTGGATATCTATGATTCTCACCGGGGAAGTTGCCGATATGCCGTTTTTGCCAATAAATGCTAGCCCTCTTTTCAAACGGAATTTGGTTTTGTGCCCTGTTATGTAAATTCTCGGCTGACTGCAATGGGAATTCCTGTTGCCTGCGAAGTGGATATTTATGGGGCTCTGTCGGAATACATTGGCACATGCGTCAGTAAACAATCTGTCACTTTGTTAGATATCAATAACACTGTTCCTACTGATCTATATGACCAGGAAATTAAAGATGTTCAACCGTATGCATTGAACGAGACCTTTATGGGATTTCATTGCGGGAACACACCTATCTGCCGGTTGAAAAGTAGTGCAATGAAATATCAATTGATCATGCATCGAGGATTAGAACCGGATAAAGAACCTGACATTACTAGCGGCACTCTGGAAGGCGACATTACCGCTGGACCGATTACTTTATTCAGACTTCAAGGTACTCTAAATAGCCAATTGAAAGCTTATGTGGCGGAAGGCGAGGTGCTGCCTTCCGCGACTCACTCTTTTGGCAGCATAGGAGTCTTTGCCATCTCACAGATGGAACGTTTTTACAGATATGTTTTATTGGCCAAGCATTTTCCTCATCATGGAGCAGTAGCATTTGGCCATTGGGGAAAAATTCTATTTTCTGCTTTTCAATACCTGGGGATAAATGATATTTCTTACAACCACCCCAAAGCGTTGCCGTATGATCGAGAAAACCCCTTCATTAAGTAAGTCAATGACTCAGACTGGTAAATAGGAGAAACAAAATGAAGATCGGAATGAACCTAATGCTTTGGACGTTCAATCCCAATTTTGCCGAGCATGAAAAATATCTGGATAAATTAAAGAATTGGGGATTTGATGCGTTTGAAGTTTGTATTTCTGACCTCGACAAAACAGAAATCAATAAGTTTGCCCAAAAAGCAGTCAATTTGGGTATGGAACCGCAATGCCTGGATCTCTTCCCTGTTACTGTCGGTGATTTGATAGGAAAGGAACCAACCAAGCGCAAATATGCTGTCGATCGCATAAAGCAAGGCTGCCATAAATCCAGAGACATGGGTGCCCATGTCTTTAGCGGACCTTTTTTTCAGGGGCTAAACAACTCAACTGATGTTGGTCCAACCAAGGAAGAATGGAATTGGGCCGTCGAAGGATTACGAGAATGCGCGGAAGAGGCAAAAAAGTGTGGTATTTTGTTGGCAGCTGAACCCCTCAATCGCTTTGAGATGCATATTGTAAATACGATCGATAAGGCTTACCAAATGTGCGAAGAAGTAGGCTTGGACAATATGGGTATCTTGGCGGATACACATCACGGGAATATTGAAGAGCTGAACCTTGTGGATGCCTACGTGTCTCATATTGATCGCATTTTCAATATTCATATTTCAGAAAACAACCGAGGCATACCGGGAAGTGGACACGGAATTCCAAAGGAATTATTCCATGCATTGAAGGACTATGGTTACAAAGGAAATTTAATCATTGAAGCGTTCAATGCTAATGTAAAAGAAGTTCTTCCATTGCTACGAATTTGGAAGCCTTTTGCCCAATCGGAAGATGAGATCGCAATAAAAGGGATTCAGTTTATAAAGGACAATTTGGACTAAAGGTCCAACGTTGATGCGACAATGTGTAGTGGTGTTATGGCTGTGCAAAATCGACCTGTTTTGCACAGCCTTATGATTTTAATGACAGAGTCACTATGTCCCAAATGTCACCATATAGGCAATTACTGTCCTTCATATAAGTTGCCCATAGCCTATTCCAGATGTTGTTCCACATCTTATGTTAGGGGTTGGGTTAACCCAGAAAAATGCGACGCAGTCAATAGCGGTGAAAGAATTGCTCCAGCGATGGGGGGGGATATCCGACAAATTAAGGGCTGACTAAAATTTTTTCATTTAGCTTCTAACAAATAAAGGGAATAGAAAATATGCTCTGTGTTGTATATGTAGTTGTATAGTGTCAATAATGTCCCACATATATATGGAGTGATTTTGTCCACCCAGTAGAGAACCTGAGCATGGGTCGTTTTGCCGGTTCACCGGAAATGCTAGCGCTTATCTATGGGGCATTCACCCGCTTCATCCTGCGATCAGGGAATATTTCTCAGCCTGTCAGCATCACCTGTGGTTTGCCATTAGATACTCTTTCCGGAGAGGAAGCACGAACCACGGTGGAGAGCATTCAGCGTTGGATGAAGGCAGATCACATCTGGAAAGCCAATGACCAGGAATATCACCTGAATGTGACTGAGGTTCGGGTTACTTCCCAGCCGGCTGGCGCTCTGTTTGATTATGTACTAAATGACAAAGGCAAGATCATTCCTGAGCGACATAGTGCTAATACCCAGAAAGTTGGAATTGTTTCGATTGGCATGAATACCACCGAGTTACTGGTCGTGCGTGGAAAAGCTCCGGTTAAGCGCTTCACAGGTAGTTCAACCACAGGTGTACGCCGGCTGTTGGAGTTGGTCACATGCCTTCAATATCTTTTCGACGTCTTCTTTGGTAAAAGTTTCAACGGGATGCGTCTGAAATTTAGGAGCAGTGATTTCTATAGCAGGGTTGGTGTACTTGAACTCCACATGCAGCCAGCCGAAAAAGGAACGAAACGTGACCCACACATTGCGAATGGACTTGGCAGACAATGGCTCTTTACTACCATTGAAGCGCACCGGCTTGTACTCGGTGCGCAGCCAGGCCATGTAACCAGTAAGGTCGGAAGCCTGAATTTCAGAAACACTCCGATCTCCAATGTATTTCAACCAATGGTTGAGCATGTATTCGTAGGAGGCAATTGTGCGTTGGCTTAACCCCTCTGCTGTTTTGAATTTTAGGAAGCCGTCGATGGATTTTGCAATTGATAACGAAGTATCCCTGTGGGACAAGCCCGGCGAACTGCGGTTCATAAGAAATTCCTCCATTTTTGGAAAAATGTCTACCGCTGTGTGCCGGGCTAATGAAAAACCAGAGCCCGACGGACTCTGGTTCACTCTTAGTAGCGGGGGTTGGATTCGAACCAACGACCTCCGGGTTATGAGTTGCAATCCTGCTTCGCAGACTAAAGACCTACGAACTACCCTTTTTAGCCGAGCCCGGCGAGGTTTGGTTCTTTGGAGCCCGGCGGGATATGATTATCTGTTGTGTGAATATTATATCACTTTGGGAGGAATAGAATCCTCGAATCCTAATTGTGGCTATAGGTTATTTTCCTCATGGGCTTTCAAGTACTTAACTTTCGAAACCCTCAACGTTTTGTTGTAGATGGAATACAGCTCTGAGTGGTACGCAGTTTGGACTTGGTTTTCCACTTCCGCAATATGGTCTATAATTAAACAAATATCACGTTTGATTAACTCGGATGTCTACCCTTTAGAGTTTAGAAATCAATATTCTTATGTAACAAAACCGCCTGATAGGGCTGAACGCAATTCAAGAATTGACGTTTTACTTTTTTTAGGAAGGCGTTTACCGAAATGCAAGTAATGATTTATCAATTTTAACTTGATCTATTGAGGCAGAGTTGCACTGAAGGTCAGTATGGTTTCGGTATTAGCTACGGACATCGATGATAACACCCCTAATATTCAAGTAACAATTCGCACCCTTCTTTCTGGAGGATTTGTGATTGAGGGTGCGCGCCGTGAACCAGGATACATGCTAATCCATGCTTTTCGATATGACGAATTTGGTACTCGACAGCGGTACTGCTTTGCTCTGGCAGAAGTGGAAATGGGTGATGTTCAAATTGAGGGTGTGCGGATTGCTGCAAACCAACAAAACGCCCAACCAGTAATTATTGGTGTGGTATCTACAGAATTTCCTCAGATTCAGTGGTTACGTTTTATCAATTTATTTGGTGGTCCAGTATTCAGCAGTATGCCACTTAATCCCTCCTTCGTTACGCAGTTGGAAATGTTGGGTTTCAACAAGCTGCCCGATGGGCTTGTTGGCACGCCGGATGATTTATTTGAAGTTTATATACAGGTCGCACTTGAGTTTATCTATGGCGGACGAGTAATCAGATATGGTCAAGAAAGGTTATTCGAAGCACGGCCCGACGGTTTAGCGATCCCCAACCCTCGTCTCACCGCCCTCTATGACGCGAAATCTTATTCGGATGGATATGATGTCACTCTTGATACTACGCGGCAATTTGGTAGTTATATCAAAGATTTCCAACGCCGCTATTCCCCTTTTCGCCAGCATTTGAATGCATTTATCGTAATTTCGGGAGCATTTCAGCAGAAGCCGTCGACATTAGAAAACAGGTCTAGAGACTTAATATCGGAATTCGGTGTCCCGATTGCTTTCTTGACTGCTCATGATTTGGGCGCAATTATCGAGATGCTCAAGGAACATCCATCTATCCGGCAAGCTATAAATTGGGCACGAATTGTTGCTGATCCTGTTGTAAATCCAAGTCGCGTTCAATCCGAGATTGATGCTATTCTCAAGGATGGAATAATACCAGCCCGAAGGGAGTGATGTATGGGTACATCTGTCAGTCAAAGATCACCATCAACACTGAACTGGCATATTGTAGAAACAGGATATACAAAAGAAGAAATCCCGATTGACCGGCTAACTCAAGAAATATGGAGGGCAGCGAGCAATCAGCCGGAAGGGAATCTTTTTAGTGATCTCTCTGCCCCACTCATCGCAAGGTGTGTTCATATTGTTGAAAGCTCCACAAATCGTATTGAAGCGATCCAGTTAATTCGGCTTGCTACAGTTCAGTCGGGATCGACATCGTTGGCCGTTGAAATAGCCCAACGTGCTGTTATTCCCGCATTTCAATCTGGCGTGGATCGCACAGGCACGTTCGTTCGATCCCTATTTACTGAAGCTGGTAATTACTTAGTATCAAGAGACATGCCAGGTTTCATTGGTAAAGGTAGAGTAAATAACGTTAGCGACGCAATTGTATTCAAGAACGATATCCGAAGAAATATCGCTCAAAAGGTTTCTGAAGTATCAACACCGGCCGGAAATATATCCAATGCTACTGTCTGGAAAGATTATGTCGATAGAATAGTCTTGCACATATCGGGGGCGAAGTAAATGTTCCAGGCGACTGTATTTCTTGAAGGTGATCAGCCTGCAGGTGATGAACTTCTCCTATTCCCCAATCAAAATTTGCGTAACGGAGAACGTGAATTTACCAAAGAATTCGGCGAAATTAGCACATTGGAACTCGATCTTCTAAATGTGGCATCCGCAATCTTTGCATGTGACCTGGCATTTAAGAGAGGAGACCGCGAGAAGATTGCACGGCAAATAGAATTGACCATTCCCGTAGTTAATTATGCTATTTTTTGCGCCGTTCGAGAAGAAATTCGGTTTGCATTACTCATTCTAAGTCACGATGTTTGGGATATCAAATTCGTACCGGCGAACGGTGTCCCTGAGCCCAAGCGTTGTTGGATTGAAAGTAACCCCGCTGCGCTACTGCTTTTTTCGGGTGGGTTGGATTCATTTTCTGCAGCTATTGATCTGGGTGATCGGTTGGATAGAGTTGAGTTAGTAAGTCATGTGACTTCAAATCCAATCGTTTTGGGTACTCAAGAGACTTTATACTCGTACCTCCAGGAAAAATATCCCGGAAAGTTTGACCGTATTAGTTTCCATATTAGTGGCCGAAAATCCGGCGATTATTCATTCCCTTCCGACCAAGAGAGAGAAGAATCCCAGAGAACCCGCTCTTTCATGTTCCTATCACTTGCGGCGCTCACAGCACGCCGAAAAGGTATCAAAGAATTAGTCTACATAGCAGAGAACGGCCAGATGGCTATTCATCTACCGCTAACCGCAGCCAGGATCAGCGCATTCTCAACTTATACAGCTCATCCTGAGTTTCTCCAAAGGATGCAAGGAATTTTACAGAAGGTTTTATCTTTTCCGCTCACCATCCAAAACCCATATCTTTATAAGACAAAAGCCGAAGTCGTAACGAACCTCGTAAAAAATCACCGAGAAATTATTGGTAAAACTGTCAGTTGTTGGAAGGCATCCCGCGTGACAGGAGCCGCAAATCATTATGGTACGTGCATTCCCTGTCTAATCAGAAGGATAGCACTGGAGTCAAATGGATTGGCGCTAGCGGAGTATAAAGTAGATTTGTTAACCTTGGATGTTTCTAGCCTTGATTCTAACGATGACGGAAAAAGAAATCTCGCGGAATTGGGTGAATTCATAAAGATATTTGAGATGACTCAATCACAAGCAGAATTGGAAGTTGCTTACCCTGAGCTTGTGAACGAATTCTTCGATACCGACCAAGCCGCCAGGATGTATCAGAGATTTGCCCATGAAGCTCGGGCTGTGCTTAACTCATATCCGACAATAAAAAAGTTCTTGGGGTAAATATGATCAAACTCCCGCTCGGTCAACTCGAAGAAGCCCGTTCAAATCCGACCTCTTTTCGTGAAAAGATGGGCACTGCAAAAGGCGGCGGAAAATGGGGATACTTTAACGCTTTACGAGAGGCAATTCGCCAATTCCACAAAATGGGTGATAATGCTAATGCAGGACTTACTTATCTAGAACAGACCCTGGACCGATTTTCCAACCAAAGAAAATGCCAAGAAACCGTTGATCAACTAGCATGGTATATTGACGAATATCAGCGCCGGGGATGGTTTACCAGAGACACCTATCGCAGAATCATCGTGCCAATCGAAGATGAAACTATTCATGTCCAATGTACAGGGGAAATTTGTCGATTGGACATAATCCCTGCAGGGGGATATGCAGCATGGTCATTTCGTAGTAAAGATCCTAGTGGATGGAAAAACGAGTTGCGCATGCCGATTATCCAGTATGTGACTGCACGATTGCTAGGAGTCCCATATTCAGAAATTACGGTTGGGATGGTTAGCTTTGGAGAGCAATTTGTGGATTTTCATTCATATAAGATAGATCAAATTAATGCTGCTTATGCCGAACTGATCGATCTTGCCAGGTATTTGTCACCCTGATACAAAAACTTCATTAGCAATCAGACAGCCATGGCAATGATCCATGCCCCCCAAAATATAAGGATTAGTTCACAAAATATTACCCCCTTTTTGTTGATTATGATAACGGCAGAGTAATTGTGCATTCTCAACTGTCGTTGAACCACCTTTACTGTGAGGAATAACATGGTCAGCATCATATTCCGACCATGGAACTCTCGCTTCAATTTCAGGCTTACCCTCCTCTAAACACATTCTACACAGTCCCTGATCACGCCGATAAACGCGAATTTTCTCTGCTTCGTTAAAAGCGCGGCGCTCATCTTTGGTCAACATCTGATGGTTCTTTGCGATTGTGTATTCAAAGAAAATCTGTCGAATGATCTGATCTCGGACCGCAATTTCCCTGCCGCTCATCTGACGTTTCTCAGAAAACAGTAAAATATCTGTATCAGCCTCATTATCTGCTTGCCACCGCTGATGAAAATCAATTACAAAATCGTGATAGAGCTGTTCTTCTGCCCGGTCAAACACATAATGCGAGTCCAGATGACGCAGAAGTAAATAGGAGGAAATAATGAAGTAATCAATTCGAAATTCGCGCAGACCACCATTTTCATCCACCATTGGATCATCTTTGAATATATCGTAAACCTTTATCATCAAACGTAATACCTGTTTTGCCTGGGGCAGGTTTTCAAAGGAATAATTTCCGATCCCATCTTTTCGCTGATAATTGTCGATATGCTCCATGACCTGCTGGTCGCGAATATCGCATGGGCCATTGGCACTTTTCCAATTTTCTTCAAGGAGTACAAGGCGGGCCAGCAACGCAAGATGTTGCATGCGATCGTTGTTTCGAGTGATTATATTGAAGAAAAGGTGCTTATTGGGGTTGCTGTCAACTGGTTTATATGCATCAAAATCGAAAGTTTGGTCATCCGCGTACTTAACCAAGAAATTACGCGAAAGGCTGGCCAGCCGTGAATGGGCGATTTCCATGAATGTCAAACTCTCCCCCTGCTGTAAACGCCAAAATATCTCTGTGGCAATACGTTGGTGATCCGGGTTTAGCGGATTTTCAATATTCTTGACCACGTCAGCAGTGTAGATTAATTCACGATCAACAAATCGGCGAACCTCGGAAGGTAATTGATTATATGTTTTTCCAGGTAGATCGGGATGGATATCCTTCAGGCTCTTCGGTAATTGCAATTCATTGTTTAAGAAGGTTTGGGCCGTGATGATTCGCTGCTGGCCGTCAATTACCTCGTTAATGGTGTGATCCTCAGCCAGACGCACTTCACGAATCACGATACGGGGTATGTAAAAGCGACGGAACATACTATCGAGGAGATCCTGTTGCTTCTTCCGCGACCAAACATTCTTTCGTTGGTAAGGTGGGCGGGTTACAAATTCATCTTTGTAGTCATGAAAATCTCGGATTGGGATATCCTTTTGCACAATATCATAACGGGTCTTCGGGTTGAACGACGGCATATTTTATTCTCTCCTACGAAGATGGACGGCCCTTCAATTTCGAGTTGGCATTACCCACCAAACCAAGGCGGTGTGAGTCATTACAGCTATCTATTAATGAAAAATTTTTAAACGATCTCACTCCTAATTAAATAGCAAAACGTTAATTTGCAAAGCTGGCATAGAGATCGTTAAATTTATTAATCTTTGCCCATTCTAGCCATCTGCAAGCGGGATAACTAAGATACTCGGAACCGCATTGGTCACGAAGGTCATTAATTGCATATGTTAATACCTCATCAAATAATTGCTCATTATATTGCCTTCCTCTTATAAAAATCTTTAAGGCATTCTTGATTGAGTCGTTCACTCTTTTGTCCACCCGTTTCCATACTACTTTCCATCTGGGCGGGATATCATACAATAATTCATACGCCATAATTGAGGGTAAATATAAGTGAGCAGGATCCCGCGAAACAAAATTCATCGTCTCACAATTGGCGATAAATGAGAAATTTAATTCAGCTTGAGATAAAACAGGTCGTTGGATAGGGTGAAATACCTCGCCATACGGGACTGGGTGGGCAGTATCTGTAATATCTTTTGGGGCTAATGGATCATTATCCCCTTTAACTTTATTGCATTTTGAGCATATAGGAATTAAGTTGTAGGGATGCAAGCAGATACTTGGATAAAGTGATTTAGGGAAATAATGTTCTAAGGTATACCCTTCAGAGTTACCATTGCCGCTATCTGTAAAAGCATTATCACAACTTGGGCACACATATTCTATGCTAGGATTTATTTCTTTAAATCCTGCCACAATATCATTTTTGCAAAATCCATTGGCACCTCCAAGAATTCGAGCCATCACATTAGCTGGATATCCGGCGAAGCCTAAAAAATCATAAAAGTAGACAAGTAATTTCGCCGCTTCTGTATGGACGTTACTTTTAGCTGGAGAAAAGAAAAATTTAAAGGTAGAATCATCAAGGAATCGAAAAAAAGACTGATCATGAATGAAATCTTTTAAGACTTGTTGTTTTTGGGCAGGATCACAATTGAGAAATCTAGGGAAATCCTGAAAAAACTTTCTAACACATTTGTCCTGTTCATCTCTTGTAAATCGACGAGAATTCAACCAGGCTACAAAATCTGCACCGACAAAATTCCCATAATCCACGTCATTGTAAGCCGTAAAAGCGCACGAATATTCTAGCGTTTTTCGTTGTAGGCCAATAACATACCCTAATTCACGGCCACATTTAGGAGGTTTTAGTAGATGTAGCATCGATTTCCTCCAAACGTTGTTTTAATCTGAAACGCCACATTCAAGGACCAATCATTTCAATCAGTCCAGCCACTTTACCTCGATCGCCATTTAGAATAGCTTCTTCCAATGTGTCTTCGGACCTTGCCCCAGACGACATTTCTGTATCGAAAGTAACCATCATAATTTCGCTTGGATCCGCTCCAAACGTTTTTATTCCTGGTCTTCTTTGTTCTGTAATACCCAATGGGCTTTTTACAAAAACGGTTATTTGGCCTTCAGTAACATCAGACAATAAAATACTAGAATGCGTGGTAATTAATACATGATTTGAATGTCCACGCATCATTCCATCCAATAATCTGACTACTTCTCTTTTCCAATAATCATTAAAATGTACTTCTGGCTCGTCCAGGATAATCAGGCTATCCGTCATGTCTAGCATTGCCAGCAAAGCCATTCGGCCTAGAAATGCACGCTCTCCATCACTTAGCCAATCCAGGAGAAGTACACCTGGGATATGGGTATTGGTTTCGATTTTTTCCTTTGATTCTGCTATCTTCCTTTGTAGAAATAGATTGACTTCCTGAAGAGTGGGGCTACTGGTATTTGTCGGATCATCGTCTAATTGAGAATCCAGGGCTTGAAACAACCCAAAGGCGCCATTGAATTTTTCCAAAATCTGTATTGCCGGTCCAACATCCATAGTCAAGTCAAATACCAATAGCCGATCTGAAGCCTGGTGGATGATTGTCGGCGGAGGGTCCAACTCCATCAAAGCTTCGTAAAACGATTTATCTGAGAGGCGGTCATAGATGCGAAAGCGAAGAGAAAAGCCGGTTAATTTTTCGATGCCAACTGCTTCCAGAATGCTCCCAAGCGGCTGAAGGTTGGTTGATATTGGATCGGACATATAACGCAACAAGCCGCACAACGTAATGGCATTCAGCCGCGAGGCGCGCAGCAGCAGGAATGACTTTCTCTCTTCTCCCGAAAACACTGGGATATCCTCTACTTCCAGGTGCCCAGGATTTTCATGAATAAATCGTTTCGTTTGATCGGCTAGTATCTCATTATCGGCAGGAGTATCATTTATCGCCTGGTAATGATGATTAAGGACGTTTTCCCATTCTTCTTCTGATCCGGTCGTATAAACAATAATCCTTTCGGGTAAATATTGCCGATCTAGAACAGGATTTTCTAAAGTTTCTTGGGTGCCATCCTGTCGACTGATGGTGGAAACCACCCACCAGGATTCCATGCCTGGTACCCAGCGTTTATCTACCGACACTATGAGTGGTTGGCCATTGTTTTCCAATTCATATTCGAGTTCAAAGCGGTAATTAGCACCTTCGCCCGCCTCCAGAGAGTTGAAAATTTCAACCAGTGTGCGCAGCAGGGTGCTTTTTCCTGAGCCGTTGACGCCAACCAGAAAATCGAGCCGGTAACTCTCTTTATTATCCAGCCGGCCAGCGCGGTCAAAACGCAAGGCCAGATCATGCAGCAACAAATGATCCTTGACATATAGGCGGATTAATTTCATGGAAGGTTCCCCTTGACCCATTCGCGCTCGCTGACCAGACGATAATAGTTTGCGTTGTCAATCGAGATGCGAACAATCATTCCCATCCGTTCGAACAGGTCCAAAACCCTCAGCAGATCTTCTTCGATGTAACTTTGTTCGTAGACGTATGTCTGCAAATCTTGTTCCGTATCTGGGTCGAGGCCCAATTCGCTATCTACTTCGATCTCGCGGTGAGAATAAAATTCTTTCGTAAGATTATTTGTAATGGTGGATTCGATATCGGTGATCCTAAAAGGTTTCGGTATGAATTCATCGTCATTCTTTTCAATCATATTTTGAAGCGCATCCCAGACGGTTTTTTGGATACTCTGTAGGTTTCCTATCGGGCTGACTTTCACCCAATGCGGCGGTAGAGTTTCATTAGAAGCAGGGCTTATTTCCGCCAGGGATAATAATTTTCCAATCTGGCGCGAAAGGGTCATTTGAGATTTTTGAATATTTGCCAGAATCTCGGCTGGACTTTCCAATCCCGCTTCCACTGCCTCGCGTTTGCGAGGAAAGTAGGAACTGGGCTGGAAATCTCGATTCCCCGTTTTTTGAATGATAGCACTCGGCACTGCAACACCCAACGATTCGCCATCGGTGGTAAATACAACACCACATTGACGCCCATCTGACTCAAAGATGGAGCTGTTTTTCTCTTGCCGAAAGATTTCAAAATGTGGGTGATTATCCTCGTCCAAATGAATTTTCAGCCAGTAATGTTTCCCGCTCTTCATAAAAAAAGCATTATCTGAAAGCCGCATGCCTTCAAGGCGGCTCGGCGGAAAAAGGATCAGCGCGCCAGGATTTTCAATTGAATTTGGCCCCGGTTTATTTTGTGGCTCGAGCGGAATTTCATAATCCCATTCAATCACGGTATCATCTGCTTCTTTAATCCGATTGGGAACTTCAACCAGGCGAAATGCCGGCCCCGCCGGAGTGCCATCCGCATTGACGATCATCCCCATCCAGGCTAATTCATCCCACTGCTCCGCAATATGAATTGAATAAATGGATTTCCGCTCGGTCCGAATTTCCCCTCCTTCGTTGGAGATGCGGAGAGAATATCCGCCTTCAAAAAAAGAGCCGGTAATTTCTTGTTCAAACTTGCCTGGAAGGGATAAGTTTAAGGGGTGAGTTTGTCCACCAATCGTTTGTACATCAGCATCGCGGATCCAGTAATACTTCCTCTTCAAATCCATGCCAAAACTCACCAAAAAACTGGTTTCGCTGGCATTCAGGCGAGTTAATCGTTCCACGCTAAAATACGCTTCCAGACCCGGTAACAGAACCCGATATCCTGCCAATCCTTTATTCGGAATATTCAACGGAATGACTGGATTGGATTCTATACGGCTGTGAATCGCGGCTGTAATCAGGGGCAGATCGTTGTGCTCTGGGTCTGGCTGGCGGTTTCGCCCAGAAGTAAAGCCGTCATATCGGGGTTGGAAGAACCAGTTGATGTAATCCGGCTGCTGCGTCTTTTCGATCAACAGGGCATGCGTAGCAACCTGGCTGTAGGGTTGAAAAGAATCTTTCGGCAAGGTCACAACGGCTGAGAGCCAACCGTATTCGATAAATTGGTCTCGGATAACCTGTTCCCCCAAACTATTTGCAAATAAAGACCCGGAAGGTAAAAAGACAACCATCTTGCCATCTTCGACCAGGTGATCCAGCGCCAGAACAGTCAATACAGTTTCAGAACGGCCGCTTAACTTGGTGCCAAAAGCAATGCTCACCAGGGATTCGTCAACCCTGGCGCCGAAAGGCGGATTCATCAGGACGCGGTCAAAATGAGTATCTTTTTCTTTTTTTCCAAATACCGATAGCGAATTACCAATGCGGATATCCGGTTTTCTTATGCCGTGCAGGATGCAATTCGCAAATGCCAAACGCGCCCAGTTAGGAGAAATTTCTACGCCTGTTACCAGAGGCAGCTTTTCAGCCGCAGCCACTAAAAAGCCGCCGCTGCCGCAGGCAAAATCGGCTAGGGATTGTTCAAGTTGGATATCAACTAAAGTAACACTCCATTCGGTTAGATGGCGAGGGGTTGGATACCTTCCCCCAGTTTGCATTTCGTTAATTTCAACTGTTATCCAGTGATTTAAAAATTGATCTGGAGGAATTTGAGACAATTGGCTCTTTAGCGCCTGGATCAGTTCCAACCAGTTTTCAGCATCAAGCGCACTGGATGGCTTGGCAAGGATTGCATTTCCTGGTTCAAGGTCCAATAATTTGGTGATTTCACTTTGGTACCCGGTCAGAACATATTCAAGAGAATCTCTAGGTCCAATGAAATTGTTCCGTAAAATTGAATGAAGTTCATTTTCAATTGCACTTAATTTCTGAAAATGATTACACAATAACAGAAATACGGTGCTTTCGAGGATGGTCAATGAATCGGTGATGCCCAGCTTCTCAAAAGAAGCCCGAATTTGCTTTATCCATTCTGAAAGTCGCAGATCAATCATTTACAACTCCCCTCGGAATGCCTGCGCCAGGATGGATTGCTCCATTTGTCCGAGTAATTCTCCTGTTTTAACATTCCCGATCTGGGTCTCGGAAACCTGATTTGCTGTGGTTTGAACATGAGTGATGATTTGTTTTTGAGTGATCAAAGATTTCTCGGGTTCATCTGGATATGGAACTGGAATCAGATGGGTCTCCAGAAAATCTTGGGGTACTCTCTGCTGCCCTACTGCACCGCGGAATTTTGTCTTGGCTTCCTGCCTGAACGTTTCGCGGCGAATAAAGTAATAAATCCATTCTGGAAGAATGCCAGGATGCGGACGGAGAACATGAAACTCGGTCGAACCGAAACCGAAACCATTATTCAACCCGCACGCAATCGCGGCCTTGCCATTTTCCATACAGGGAGTAATTTTGGCAAACAGCACATCGTTTTCTTCAAAGTAGGTATATCCCCGCTTTATTTCTCCAAAGGAGCGGATTCGTAAATCAGCGATTCTCCCCTCTCGTTCATCAACTGAAGCCATCGGCACAAAAGAAGTCTCTGTTTCGTCAGGATATAGAAGATTTCGGGGACGAGTTGGATTGATAGAACAGACTTGTGGCATCGCTAGCAGTTTCCAACCTTCCTGAAGCGCCTCATCTGTGCCAGGGTATACCTCCGCCAGCACGGAATCTGTCAGCCGATTGGTGTCGGTAACAATTTTTTCATGCAGTCGCCGAGCTTCCACAAGTTCAGTAAGAAACTCTTCTATTCTGTTAATAACTTGGTTTTGAATATCTGGATCTGTATAAGGTATTTCAATTTGCTCTAAATCTGATTTTGTTATTGCCGCAAACGTGCTTCCCTTGCCCATTTCTGAAATTTGGCTTTCAAGGGATCGTAACGCAAAAAGTAAGAACTTGGTTTTAATAGTAGGTTTTGGTCGTAAGATAGTTAACCCGCGGCCTATAGCACATTTTTCGGCAGTTAAATTAGTTGGTCCTACCGGTGCTCGAACTGAAATAAGCACGTCGCCTGGTAATGATATTTTTGTTGGCGACGTACACCATTTCCGCGGCTTTGGGTAATAATCCCCAAAGTCAGTTTTCCCCTGAAAAAATGGAAGTCCCTTACCTTCATCATTGTAACTTTCACCTGGCGGCGATTGCCCCATCATGATTTCAAGTAAGGATTCATCCCCTAATTTTTTCCATTCCCAACCATTAGGTAGTACGCTTTTTTCCATATTTTATAAGTCCTCGCCATTACTCAGTTCTTTATGCAAGGTCTCAACAATATTGCTTAACTCCCTAATATATTCAATCAAACTTGCAGTTATTTCCCAAGGCTTAGGAATAAGCTGGTCTGATGTAGAATGAGGATTCGATGCTGATAAATCATAATTCTTGATTTTTATATCATCATAAGTTTCTACCCACGCATTCACCTGATCTGTCGGCTTGGGTCCCTCACCCCGGTGCGCCCGGAATGCAATTTCTGAATCCCCGGCATTCGCTTCCGGCCTCGGCTCTTTCCCGGTTTTATCACTACGATATCCTTCCCACAGGCGATGCACGCGCCACTGCTCAAGCAACTCGGTGGCCAGGCCAAACGGCCGCTCACCGCCTTGCTTGCGATACTGGTTCCAGCGCTGCCATACTTGGCGCAGCTCGTCAAAATGCTCGTCGCCAATAGGGCTGCCCTTGCTGAATTTCTTCAATCCTTTCGGGATGGGCAGCTCGTAGTACAGCACCTCTTTGGTCGGGCCAGGGCGGTCAAAGAACAGCAGGGCGGTCTTCACGTCCGCATAGGGCGCAAAGGAACCAGGCGGCAGGCTGACCACCATGAACAGGTTGAACTGCTCCAGCAGGTCTTTCTTCACCGTGGCGAATGCGCCGCCGCCAAACAGTGTGCCCTCGGGCACAACCATTGCACAGCGTTTGCCTGCTCCGGACTTGAGCTTTTTCATGATGTGCTCGATGAAGAGCAGCTCAGTAGCGTTGGATTTGACCGGGAAGTTATCCTGCACAGCCTCATTTTCCGTGCCGCCAAAGGGCGGGTTGGTCAGCACCATGTCAAAGCGTTCGGCCGGCGTGGTCTTCATCGGTTCTTCCAGCGTGTTGCGCCGGCGGATTTTGGGTGAGGTCACGCCGTGAAGCGCCAGGTTCATCATGCCCAACAGCGCTGGGACGGCTTTCTTTTCATTGCCATAAAAGGTCTGGGTTTGCAGGAAGGCATCCTGCTCAATGGTGCGCTCCGGGTTGTGGCTGCGGATATAATCAAAAGCCGCTGCCAGGAATCCGCCGGAACCGCAGGCCGGATCGTAGATCGTCTCGCCCAGTTGAGGGGCGATCACTTCCACCATAAATCGGATGATCGGTCGCGGGGTGTAAAACTCACCTGCTACCTTGTTCTCGTTGCCCAGCCGTTTGAGCAGAGTTTCGTAGACATGCGAAACGGTGTAGACATCATCCTGGTTGAGAAAATCGATCTCGTCCACCAGCTTGAGTACGTCCTTGAGGTTATAACCAGAAGCGCACACTACCACGTTGCGCTCCGAAAAGATGGAGGAGATGGTCTCGCGGAAGGGGTCGCCGTGCAGGCCTTGCAGGCTGGGGATCAGGCGGGTATGCACAAACTGGATCAGGTCGTCGGCCGGCCAATCCTTGCGCGCCCAGGAAGCCCAGGCCAGGTCGCCTTCCAGAATGCGTTGGTAGCTTTGACTCGCAAGTCCGGCTTCTGTATGCCAGATCTCTTCCTGGGCATCCAGGAAGCGCAAGAAGAGCAGCCACGCCAGGTGCTCGATGTACTCCATTACCCCGCCGCAGTTATTATCGCGGCGCAGGATCTTGCAGGCCTGCCACATATTATTGGCGAGGGTTTCGCGGGTTTGTCCGTTGGTTACAGTCACACGATTACTCCCATACAGATAAGATCAAAGATTGCACCTGCGGTAGAATCTCCGCCGCTGAAGGCGCTTCTGGAACAAAGGGTAGAAGTTGCTGCGGCCATTCCGAACTGGCTACAGCCAATAAATCATCCGAAATGAAATCCTGTGGGGATGCAAAAGAAACGTGTCTGACCGCACATTTTTGCTCCAACAGCGGGATTAAATCCGGTGAAAGCAAACCAGGTAGCCGCAATAAATTCCATAAATCATAATAATCCCGGCATACCCGACTGGCGCCCCAACCTTTTTCATGTAATCTCTCTTTACTTTGCAACAAAGCGCGTAATTTTTCGACGGTGATTTCAGCCAGGGAATAAACTGGAATTTGAGCAGGTAGGTCCTCCGGAAAGCCATGCAGCAGCGGCCTGGCGTCCACAGACGTACAGATTGGTTCATCGATCGTGATTTCCACCTTCAGCCGGCATAACGGCTGGCGTTGTTCTGGGAATTGTACTCGCACCAGGTAGGCTATCTGATCGCCAGGGTGAGGTTGTTTTAAAATTAGCGACTCATAAGCAACTTGAAACGGCCCCCGCTCGTTCAGCATCTCTCTCATGTGATCCACAACCATCGCGATCAATGCATCGATTTTGGGAATTGGCCCCATGATACTGGTTGAATAATCCAGGTCTTCCGAGAAACGATAGTCACCAAAATAGAGCTTTTTGAGCGCCGTGCCGCCTTTTAGTACCAGGTTCTCACTCAGCTCTGCCGTGGCATTGATTGCCGCTACCAGGTAACTTAACGCGTAGTCCTTCTCAACAATATATTGTTGGACTCCTTTTTTCTGAGTGATGCTACGGATCATCTGGGAAACGCTGGGCATTCAGGACCTTTTCAAATTCTCAATGACTTTCCATCGGGTTTTTTTAATCCCCCCATTTTCAAAATTGGGGTCTAGAAGATAATATCGCCTGACAGGGTATTTTTGAAGTGGATCGATAGCTTCGGATTTCACCCCCAGGTTTTCTAGGGTCCATCCTAATCGCTTGATGACTGACCCAGTATCATACTTAAGAGCGTATTCGACCAGGCGATCAATGTCGATCAAGCTAAGGGCATTCTCAAGAATTTCAATTGCCGAAGATAATCCCCCAAATATATCAGGCCTTGCAATCAAATCCAAGGCGGTTCTTTCCGGGTCAGTGATATTGACTTGCTGCCAGGAGTTTACCCAGTTCTTTTCAAATCCCCAGAATACATCCGGCGCCATATGAATGAATTCAATTTCAATCCCAAATGCTCGCCAGATTGCTCTGCCGCGCGGGCTGTGAGCCTTGCCAGACCTCATCTCAGGCGTGATTACCTTCATGGGGGTTGAGGCCTGTACCATGGTTGGTATTTGAGTGGAAAATCCATGGTGGGCACAGGCGGACCAATGGCTGATTGCTATAGGATTAATCAACGCGGCAGCAATTGCGAATGGGGGAATATCTCCTGAATATAATGGGCTCTTAACAACGTAAGTACCGCGCTTGATGATCTCAATCCACCCGGCACTTGAAAGAGAACTGATCAGGAAGCGAAGATGGGTTTGAGATAATTTTAAGGAACTTGAGATTGGCTTAAGTTGCTCCAAAGTGAAAATCGGCCCGAATTCATTGACCGCTGATTCGAGCAGTTTTACGCCCTGCGAATGCGAGTAATGTGAGTCATTGGACGCCATGGTATTACTATTATAATACTATTATACTGCGATAATTAGTCTAAGCCTAATTATCGCAGTAAGTTAATTGATTAGCTGTAAATTAAAGATTGCATTTCATTGAGCCTGGATTGCAAATTAGCCAATGAACCAAATCGGCGAGCCACGCCAGGCGCCTGACCCATTTCAAAAAATGGGGGTAAACGGAAGATGCGCGGGTCGCTGATCTCTTCGATCCCAACGGCGCGGTATTTTTCGAGAAGGGCGAGCAGTACTTCCTGCGCAGGTTTAGGCTGGATCTGAAGAAAACGGGCCTCGCGGTTCAGGAAAGCTGCGGCTCTTTCCGACCGGGTTCGAAGTGGGGCTTCAAATGCCAGATGCCCAAGCAGGTCAAATTGATCTGCTTCACTCTGTCCGAGCACATCAGCAAGTACATCCACATAAATCGACGCATTTTGGAGATCTGTTAACAGCTTATGCCGGCTGATCGCATTAATCCAAGTAATCCGTAAGTCCTCAATCTTCTGAGCATGGCTAACCTGTTTCACTTTATCTCTCGTGTAATCCAGATATTGCTGCTGGGTGAGCTGCTGGCCGGAGCCTTCGATTACAAAAACTGCCTCATCGGCGATCAGCACTTCCAGGCCTTCGACTCGAATCCGTCCGACAGGTTCGCCTTCCAATTTCAATTCAACGTCAACGGTCATTATCTCGTCTGCAAGCGATTGCACCTGAAGCTGCCTGCGTCGAAAACCCGTTCCGCTGACGATGAGGGTTAAACTACTTTCGGGGAGTTCTGTTAAGCGGAAACGCCCATCTTCATCGGTTCGAATTGGACCGCGCTGCGCATTGGGACCGGTAATCAGCGTAACAATTGCGCCAACAATCTTTTCCTCGGTTTCAAATTTGTTAACCTGGCCTTGAACGATGGCTGTTTGTGGGCCTTGGGGAGTTTCGGGGGCTGGGCCGGGTGGCCGATCCCATTCATCAAACAGGCGGGTTGCTCCGGTATAGTCGATAATTCGGAACCAGAGCTTGTCGGTGGCGGGGTCAACTCGGCTGCCGCGGCCAATAATCTGCTTGAACAACACTGGCGAAGATAGGGTCTTCATGAACACGATATTCCGGCAGGAGGGAACATCCACGCCCGTGCTGAGCAGTTCTGCTGTGGTAGCGACAACAGGGGTGGCGTGATCGCTATCTTGAAACTGCTGCAGCCAGATAGGGGCCTGGCCTTCTTCTGCCACTATTGGAACGGCATAGGGCTGCAAGCCTAAGTTACCCAAAGCATCATTCAAAAGCCTGGCTACCAGTTGAGCATGGGGAATATCCACACAGAAAACCATGGTTTTATCGGTGGGGCCAAACTTACGCAGCAAACCCGCCAGATGGTTTACCATGGCTTTGGTACGATCCGGAACGGTAATTTCTCGTTCAAATTGCGGTGTGATGTAGATCTCCCGCGCTTCTGCATCTTCGGGAACAAAAACCTCCGCTCCCTGCTCGACCGCTTCCTGAAGTTTTAATCCATTTTGGTCTATTGTGGTTCGAACTCGGTGGACCTTATACGTTGCTAGAAAGCCATCTTCGATGCCTCGGCCCAGGCTGTATTCATAGGCAGCCTGCCGGCGCGATCCTTTCGAAGGGTCTTCAACATCAAGTAAAATTTCAGGCTCGTCTTTACAGAAATAATCATACGAGTCAACATTATCTGTAGTTTTTGGTGTAGCAGTCATGCCCAGATGAATGGCATCGCCAAAATGCTTCAGGATCTCTTGCCAGGTGCCAAACCCGGATCGATGGGCTTCATCTATAATTACGATATCAAAGAAATCTTCCGGGAATAGCTCGAATAACCGTTTGCCCTGGTCATTCTCCGACCACAAGGATTGATAAATTCCAAAATAAAGATCCCTGGTCAACACAGGCGGATAACCTTCCATCAGCCACCTGGGGTCATTACCTTCTCGGGCAAAAGCTGAAAAGGCATTATAGGCCTGATCGCGCAGTACAACTCGATCCGCAAGGAACAGGATTCTTCCAGGACGTTCAGGATGTTGGCGCTGAAGCCAGCCAGATTTGATTAATTTCCATGCCAGCTGCATGGCTGTAAATGTTTTCCCTGTACCAGTAGCCATGGCCAATAAAATCCGTCTCTGACCTTTCATCACCCGGCGGATAACCTGTGTAATGGCTGCTTCCTGGAAGTAACGGATGTTCTTCCCGGTGATCGATTCGGGGCAATATGGGTGTAGTAACGGGTTATCCCGTCGTTCACTCGCATCATCAAGACTATATTTCGCTCGACTTTGAGCAATCTCCTGAGATCTTAATCCTGTATTGATCGTCCAACGATGCCAGAGCTCATCAGGGGAAGGGAAATGATCCATATCCCGGCTGTCCAAGGTAAAAAAATCATATTCTATGATCTGGTGGCCATTCGTTGTAAAAGCGAAGGGGAGCGACAAGTCTTTGGCATATGCTTTAGCCTGCTCTAGACCTGTTTCGGCTGGTAGCCCTTCTTCCTTTGCTTCGACTACAGCAATCGGGAAGGCATCTGTATACCGAAGCAAATAATCAATTTTTCGGCCTTCACGATGATGTGCTTTATCACCATGCAATACGATTCTTCCAGCCGTATATTGCACATCTCGGCGATAGAAATGCTCTCTTCGTACAAGTTCACTTCCCCAACCTGAGGTAGCTAATTTAGGATCAATTAAATATGCGCGGGTATCTGATTCGTTGTAAGTCATAAATTTGAGCCGGTTTATAGAATGTCCGTTTTTCGCCTTCACCGCCGGGTTATTTCAATCATTGAAATTGGCTGCATTAATTATAGGTTATGTCTGGAAAAATGTATTAAGTTGTCAGTCTATTCACCACTATTAAATTGGTTCAATCCGCCCTCCCTTATCTGATTGGGAAAGAAGAAATCATTCCTGAGCTCTCGAGGCCATGTCTATTTTCGATACAACCGACTGGATTTTCGCTCATTGTGCTGGTTGCCTCTAATAAGTTGTGCACATTGCACTTTGTCGTCGATGTGGTTAATTGCCATAAAGTGTAAATTACAGGAGCTCTTATTTACACTTTATGGCGTAAATGCGAATAAGAAATCTTGTCGATCCTTTTGCACATAAGCTATTACGGGACATTTGTCCCGGCTCGCGCGGGACAAGTGTCCCTTGTAAATTCGTACTTAATTGGTAAAATTAGATTATCAACGCGCTGATTTCAGCGCCACATATACACGCCCATAAACCATACGTTTAATGGATTTCAAAGATGAGATTCCGATGTATGGTTTTTTGTTTGTTAACGGTCTAAACCCGGGCTCACCTAATAAACGTCGGCTGGAAAAAAATAACGAAAGCGGTGAGTCAAACCCTTTGGGAAAGGGCAGGAAGAATCATCCTGAATTCCCATCCCCGGTTGCACTTTCGCCAGGCAGCTGGGCAGCGTGATGCACTGGTTGGGTCGCTCCTCTGCATCGTGGGCCTCACTCAAGCGATCACCCTGCGAAGTTTGCAGGCTCCCCTTCTCAACGAGGGGTTGCAACCAAGGCGATGAGCTGGCGTTGTCTTAACGAGGTTGGCGAAGTGAAATGGCTTAATAGGAAACTATGGGAAAACGGATTTTGAGATCGTTTTCAATGTAGGTTGCGATTTAGGAGGTGTTTTATGAGTAAAAACCATAAAGGCAGTCTCGGCTACCAGATGATGAAAGCCCTGCAGGGCGTTTTTCGGCCTGGCGCCAGCCGCCATTTGGCTAAGAAAAATCACCGGGATACCCCGCTGATTACCAGTATCAGCACCATGCGTACCGATTCCGCCGATGTACACCAATTCTCCCGCTTCATCCGGGAGCGCTGGCCCGAGGTGAAGGATTTACCTCAAGTCAACTCTGAAATGGCAAAGGCTTATATCGAAGCAATGGTCGAACGTGGCGTCTCCGGCGGAAACATCGGCCGGCATTGCGCTACGATCCGGAAGCTGGATGCCGTTTGTAAGAAAGATGGAACTTTTCCCTCGGACGTGCTGTCCCTTTTGCCACTCCGGGCCGAAGGAGGGCCGGGCGGATTTCACTCGAAACCGAAACCGATCCCATACACTGAAGAGCAGGCAATGGCAATTATTCAATACCTGGATTCGAGCGATCACGAAATAGCCAGGCTGCTCAACTTGATGTGGAAAGCCGGGCTGCGCGTCACTGAAGCAACTTATTTGCGTAGTCAGGATATAGACCTTGAAAACAGGATGATCAACCTGAACGCGGAAGGAAATGCCAACCGTACCAAAGGGGGCCGGCCAAGAGTGGTGGAGTATCAGGCTGAGTTTTCTGATTTCTTTGTCAGCTTGAAGAATTCACCTAATAACGAGCCCACTGGCCACCTGTTTGCCAACAGGCGGGGACTGCCCGATCGGGCACGCCAGAAAGTGCGCCGGGCCTGCACTGCGTTGAACATCCCCTGCCTGGGAACCCACGCCTTTCGCAAAGCATTCTCGGTGGACAACTACCGCCAGGTCAGAGCTCAAGGCGCGGATGACCACCAGGCGCTGCTGGCCACATCCCACCAGCTGGGTCACAACCGGATCGATGTGACCCGACTGAGTTATGTCCCCAAGGTTGAACGTGAGAAAGGAGGTTGATATGGATGTGGCAGAGAACGCAAAACCGCTAACCCTGGACGCACAATACATCGTTCAAGGTAATATCATGGCCATCCGGATGCGGTTCCTTGACCTTGCAAGATATCAGTTTGCTTTCATGTGCCGGGTCAAACCCGATCCCAATAGGATTATTCAGGAAGACGAATTCAACCATCTCCTCCTGATCGACCATATTTGGGGAGGGGGCGGCGAGATGGAGTTTATCGATCTAAACGGCAGTCAAACCGGGGTGCGTTTCTATCTGCCCTGTCCGGTTGAGCTATCGGAGATCGATGAGTACGCAAATGTCATCCGCAAAAACTTTTCCCGACCGCGTATCGGACTTTGGCTGTGGGAAAATCTGGGGTGGACTCCAAAGGTCATTGAGCTCTTCGCCGAGGAATTGCACGAGCACCGGGTAACCAGCCTCCAGCTTATCGAGGGACTTGCTGTAGAAAAATTGGGATTGAGCACATACCCGTTGTACCCCTTTCAATTTCCACCTGCGCCACAAACCGGGAAATCCCACACACAACCGGATAGCCCGCTGCCACAAGCCGGGATATCCCTGCCAGAATGGGATATTCCGCAACGACCGGTTGGGATATCCCAAATTCAGCCCAATGATCCGAATCCACCATTTGGGATATCCCAAATCCAGCCAGGAAATTCAGTTCGACCGGATTGGACATCACAATTACAGCATGATGATCCGCAGCCACAGCCAGTGATATCCCAAAACCTGCCAGATATCCACTTGGCGCAAGCCGGAGTGGATCGGGATATCCCGAAAGAACATCCCGTAGATAAGAGCGATATCCCTCTCAGTAGAGAAGACCAGGAATTGCTGCGCCTTTGGAACGGTGGCCTGACTGTCAAAGAAATCGGATTGCGGATTGGGAAAGCAGACAAAACGGTAGCCAACCGGCTGTCCGTCTTGCGCGGGATGCTTGGCGAGGAGCGTGTTCGCCTCCGGAAAACCCCCACCCGGAAAGATTTGGGATAAATTGGGATATTTTGGGATATGGACATTGGGATATCTCTGCGGATACAAAAAGGATAGTTCGAAAAACTTATTACAGGAGATACTTACTATGTCACCCAAATCAATGAACGCCCATATCAAACTACCTCACAGCGTGATCGTGAAATCCACCGGTTTATTGCCCATGTTTTACACCGTCCATGAGTTAGCGGATGAGATCGCCATCCCGGAGCGCACCTTGCGCGACTGGCTCGCCCATGGCGCGCCGCACACCCGCGACCGCCTGAGCCACATCTGGATCGATGGCCGGGCTTTTGCCGGCTGGGTGCAAAGCCTGCGCAAGAAATCCAATGGCACCCGCATGAAGAAGGACGAAGGATACTGCATGTCCTGCAAACGGGCGGTGGTCATTTTAAATCCAACGCGTTATCCCTCTGCCAGCCGGTTGATCTATATCCATGGCACCTGCCCGGTTTGCAATGGCAAAGTTATTCGGGGAACCTGGAATGATACTGCGCAATAACTACCTACTGGTCCGGCAGCATCTGAAGGACCTCAAAGACATTTGCCAGCTCGCAGACAGCTCAGTCGGGCGGTATGAGTTTTACCTGCGCCACCTGCTGGAGTGGGCCGGGGAAACGCCTTTGCCCAAAGTTATGCCTCTCCGGCCGACCTTTCCCGGGTATGTCGGCAGCTTGCCGGGCCGAACTGGTGAGGCTTCTCTGGCAGCGATCAGCCAGAAGAAGATCATTGAGACAGCCAGGCGCTTATTTGTGTGGGCTAAGCAAAACCATCCCAAGGAGTTCTCTGGCCTCACGCCGGCCTGGCTTGAAAGCCTGCGACCGCCCAGGAATAAAGATGCCCAGGGTGAACACGAGTATGTCACCCTGGACGAAGTGCTCAAGCTGCTCGCCGTTTCGCATTCGGATGGCGACCTGGCGCTTCTGCGCGATAAAGCAGCTGCTGCTTTGCTGTTCCTCTCTGGGGCCAGGGCAAGCGCCTTTACTACGCTGCCAATCTCGGCGGTCGATTTACCAGGGCGCACGCTCAAGCAATGGCCAGAGTTGGGAGTAGCCACTAAGAACTCAAAGCGCGCCACGACCTTTCTTCTGCCCATTCCGGAGCTGATATCGATGGTCGATACATGGGACAATGTGGTCCGAAACAACCTGCCAGAATCTCAGCCCTGGTATGCGCCTGTTAAGATCCACTGGGGCAAGCAAGAGCTTGACCCATCGACACCTGGTAAAAATCGCCATCAAGCCTTGGACAAACGCCTGCGCCGGCTGTTCGACCTGGCCGGCGCAGCGTACAAATCCGCCCACAAATTCCGCCACGGTCATGCAGTGTATGGCTTGCAGCACGCCCAAACCATGGCGGATTACAAAGCCGTTTCGATGAACCTGATGCATGAGGATATCAAGATCACGGATGAGATCTATGCACCAATCCTATCTCATGAAGTGCAGCTCCGGATCAGCCGGTTGGGCGGCCGGCCTATTGATTCAACCGAAAACAGATTGGAATCACTGGCTCGAAGCTTGTCCAATGATGAACTTTCCACGGTCATGCGAATTGTCGCAGAGAGGTTAAGCTCATGAATCTTGCCACCTTGCCACTTCCTGCCAAATCCAGTATAATGCTAAGCAATAACAATATTTTGCTTAGCAAGTTGGAGGCAGGAATGACCAATACAACCACTGTTAAAGTTTCTAAGCGCTACCAGATTGCCGTGCCGGCCCTGGCTCGCCAGCTATTGAATATTCAGAGCGGCGACCGATTATTGGTAGATATTCAGGATGGGATGATGGTCTTGATTCCCCGACCGGATAATTACACCGAAGCCCTCGCTGGCCTGCACCAGGAAATTTGGAAAGGTGAAGATGCGCAAAAATACATTGATGAGGAGCGGGATGCATGGGCCAGCTCAGTCAAAGATTAGGATCATTTTCGAAAGTTGGCCTAGATACGAGTGTTTTCATTTACCATTTCGAGAAGCACCCCATCTATTCGCCTTTGACGCAGGAGCTGCTATCCGACATAGAGAAAGGTGTCCGGAAAGGGATTACATCAACCATTACCCTGATGGAAATCATCGTAAAACCACTTTCCTTAGGTAGATACGATATTGCCCGAAAGTATGAAGCCTTGTTGATGAATTTCCCGAATTTGGAGGTGGTTGACCTTGACCGGGATGTGATCCGCCAGGCAGCCCGGCTGCGGGCAGAGTACCGGCTCAGACCGCCCGACGCACTGCAGGTCAGCGCCTGCCTTCTGGGAGGAGCAGAGGCTTTCATCACCAATGATCATCAACTTGATAGGTTGAAAGAGAAAATGGATATTGTTATTCTGGACGATTTATGAGAGAGCCAGCACAATGAATACCAGCTTGGACGATCCAAAATTCCCAGGTATCACCAACCGTAGCAGCGCGTCATCAACAATAATTCCCATTCTACAAGAGACCAGCATTCGCGTGCAAACGATCGTAATAGCAAATCGACGGTGGAATGAATCCCCGAAAGTAATTGCCGAACAGTATGATCTGCCTGTAAGCCGGATTGAGGAAGCCTTAGCCTTCTATCAAGCGCGCCAGGCAGATGTAGACTTGCTAATTCAGTCTAACGCCAAATTGGCAGAGGACCGAAATGAGTAGATCCTGACTTCTTACATCTTGAGGGTAAAATCCATTCCCCGAGCGAAAATGATTGTCTGACTTTAACTGCTTAGCCGTCAAAAATGGTCGGGTAGTTACTTTATAATTTCCGCGATAAAATAGTAACAAAGCGTAAGACCAGCAAAGAGACATACTGTCTCAATCCAAGTTCACAGTCTAAAATATGAGGAAACCGCGGCTTAGTGGAAAAAGGGGTGTGCAAGCCCGAAAGTCCCAGAAGCATTGAAATCCCGAAAGACCAATAAAAATAATAACGGATACAGCGTATATTCTGCGCCAAGGAGAATTGAATTGGGATTAGTATATTGCCCGGAATGCGGAACAAAAGCATCAGATAAAGCCTCGGTTTGCCCTTTTTGTGGCTTTAGAAGTGGCACAAGAAATCTGCCGATGATAGCAAGCAAAAAGCCTTTAAAGAGGATTCAATGGGAAAGTACATCCCTCGCGTCCGAATTTGACCAGGTATTTCCTATAAGCATGATCCAAAACAATAATTTAAATATTATTTTCGGAAGAGCCGAAAATCTAGTCAGAGTTGCGCCCGCATTCTTTGAAGCTATTAAAGCAATGATTCCAAAGACTATTAAGGTAGCAGAAATAAATACCGAAATACAAAGATTGATCGATGCAGGAGTCTATAAATTTATTACGGATAAGAATGGTGAAATACTGCCCTCTATCTATGGTGAAAAAGGAATTGTTGCACTGGTGCGCTTGAAAGACATAAAGCTAACACCCGATTTGGGCCCATCCATCGTTAATCTACAGACACAGATGGCAATGGCTCAGATCATAAACGAAATACATGATGTTCAAAAGGGCATTGCAAATCTTCATAGCGAACTTCAGGATGATAGACTCGCATTAGCTGAGAGTGCTTGGCAGCAATTACAGCAGGCAGCACAGATAAGCGATTCCAGGGTGAGAGAAGAAAAACTTCTCAGTATTTTGAGTAGTGCAACGGATGCCAAATGCATTCTCTTCCGAGCGTTTGCTAGTGAAAAGCGTTTCTTTGATGAAAGGAAAGATAAAGCGTGGTTCTCAAAATTATTAGATAAAGAGGGTCAGGAGCATGGAGATGAGAATAGTGCTGAGATTTTTAATAGCCTATTGGCTATTACTAGAACCGTGCAAGTTGAAACAACCGTGTATTGCTTGCTCGGTGAGCAAAATGCTGCTAGATTAAGTTTGAAACAATTCAGTGATTTTATTAGCGCAAATTCGCTTGGTGATAGGGACACCTTATTAACACTGAATTCGTTTAGTAACTCAGACCAAAAGAGCTTAATTGACAATTTTACGGAAATTCAACAGAAGATTTCAGCACTCCCTTTAGACATTGTGGGGACGCAACCACTAATTGATGCCTTGCCAGCCGATAAGGAGAAGAAAGATGAGTAAAAAGTGCAAAAAGTGCGGAAAAGAGATACCACAAACCAGTAAGAAAGATTTATGCGAAAACTGCCAAAACAAAGAGAATGGGAAAATCAGAAAAATCGGAGAGGTAGTGTTGGGCATAGTTGGTACTGTTGTTTCCGTTGGTCTGTTTGTGATTAGCAAAGGAAAATTTGGTGGCCCCAAGGCATAAAATTTACAACCTCTAAATGGAATTATTGCGTAATTCTCCACCTTCTTTGCGATTATGTTACTAGCCAAAGAGTATTCACGTAATGTGCAGCAGATCCCGTGGTCTTCAAGATAACCTCTTACCAGCACAAGCAGAACCACCCCCGAAAAAGCGTGGCAAGCCAATACAGCATCCAGCCAAGAATCTCGTAGATCATTTCCAGCTCCGAATGCGGGAAACTTTGGCCTTTATGTATGTTTTTAAAGTGCAGTTTGATAACAACCAGGCCGAGCATGATCTTCGGATGGCTAAACTCAAGCAGAAGGTGTCTGGATGTTTTCGCTCAGAAGAAGGCGCTAAGGTTTTTTCCCAGATTCGCGGTTACATTTCCACAGCCCGTAATAGTCAAGGTGCTCTGGATGCACCACAATTGGCATTGAGTACAAGACCTTATGTTCCGCCATCTCTGCAAGTTCGGTCTTGCTCACCTGCCGGAGCAGTTACGCTTGATTAAAAGAGATATAGAATGAGAAGTCCTCTGTTTGCCTAAATAGGGACTTCTCTTTTTTTCACTTACAGTCTCCAGTTATCCGCCGGGCTGGCCTTCCTGTGTGCTTCCTGAATATCAACATCAGCGACCCTTGCATAATGCTGCACCATTTCGAGGCTGTTATGCCCGAGCATTTCTTTGAGGGTAAAGATATCCCCTCCGGAACGCAGATACTGGATAGCGAACGAATGCCGGAACCTGTGGGGGTAGGCGTGCTGGACGCCGGCCTTTTCGCCAATGGCATGGATCACCTGGCGCAGCAAATCCCGGTTCAAGGGATAGCCGCTTTTTCCAAGATATAACGGCGCCTCCGAATTTTCGCCATCCTCCCTCTCCGCCAGGTAGCGCCAGACCCCTTTACGAGCTGTCTTCCCCAAATAGACAAACCTGGCTTTGCCTCCCTTTGCTCCTCCGTTTACCCCATGACGGATGGTGATTTTCCCCGTCTTTTGATCTAAATCAGCAACGCGCAAAGAACACAGCTCGCTCGCCCGCAAACCGCTGTCGATCAGGGTCAGGATGATCGCCCGGTCACGCCGTGCCGTCGCCCGGCGCATAGTGAATTTCCGCCGGCGATCCGTGCAAGCTTCGTCGCAGAAGTCGCAGGCCTTGAGCAGTGCCTCGATCTCTTCTTTCGTAAACGGCTCAACCTCCGGGCTGGTGAACTTGGGTGCCGGCAGGCTTTTCATCGGGTTCGGAATCTGGAATTCTTCTGACGCCCAATGGAAAAAAGCAGAAAGCCCGACGTATATATTGCGAATGCTTTTACTGGAGAGTTTTTGCTCTTTGTTCCCATTGATGCGCTTGGGAACGTACTCGGTGCGCATGTAATTCAGGTAATCGCGCAGCTGCTGGGTGGTAACGCTGCCCACCTCAACGTCGGGTTGGCGTTCAAGCCATTGTTCCAGGATTCTTCGATAACTGTCGGTAGTTCTGGCGCTGAGGCCTTCCGCAGCTTTGAACTGTAGGAAGCCGGTGACGGCTTTGGAAATCAACAAGCCCTGCGGTCTGTGGTTCATGTTTTTTCTCCTGTTTTTGCCAGGTCCATGAACCAAAAACCGCCGGGCTTGCCTTTTTCAGGTAGCCCGGCGGTCTTCGATTGTACTCAGTAGCGGGGGTTGGATTCGAACCAACGACCTCCGGGTTATGAGCCCGACGAGCTGCCACTGCTCTACCCCGCATCGAAGAATTCCTAACAGACCTTAAATATACCACCCTGCACCACCACCGTCAAGGTCACTCCCCAAAGAAAAGCGCCTCCCATACCTGCCAGTTCTGCACCGTTTGCACGATGGGCGCTTCCACCCCCGGCGTCGGCGTTACCTGCCCGGATGGCTCCACAGGCACGATGGGAACATCGCCCGGTTGGATCATGTGTCCCTCTTGCCGCGCCCATTCTTGCACAGCCACATCTGAGGTAGCGTAGGCGATCTGCTCCTTCAAATACTGTTGAGTTGCGACAAGCTGGGTCATGTGCGCACCCATTTCTTTGCGCTGGTCGTTAAGCCGCAACATCTCACCCATCCGATTGTTGAAGTCCATCATCAAGAGGATGAGCACCACGAGAGCTGCTGCCCACAGAATCCGCCGGTCGGCGAGGTGGAATCGCTTCA
>JAQTMA010000013.1:0-2979 GCA_028714615.1 Anaerolineaceae bacterium
AGTGAATTTCGCATCGAAGAACATCCTATCCTGTCGATTGAAGCGCATGAAGTGGTCAATTTTTATTGGGAGTGCCAGCAATTGCAGGCCTACCGTGGCGAGACGATCGCCTCTGCGTTGATCGCCAATGGCATTAAAGTATTTGGACATCATCCGAAGGATGGCGCGCCACAGGGAATTTTTTGCGCCAACGGCCAGTGCGCCCAGTGCATGGTGTTGGAGGATGGGAAACCGGTCAAATCGTGTGTGGAACTGGTCAGGGCTGGGTCGCGAATAACCCAGGCAAACGGATTATCCAGGCTCCCCGAGGTCGATCAGGTACCCAAAATGGAACCGATCAGCGAGCAACAGGTCTCTGTGCTGATCATCGGTGGCGGTCCGGCCGGATTATCCGCAGCAATCGAACTGGGCAAGTTGGGTGTCGAGGTTCTATTAGTCGACGATAAACACCGCTTGGGTGGAAAACTTGTTTTACAAACTCATCGCTTCTTTGGATCCGCAGAAGCGGTTTATGCAGGGACGCGCGGGATCGATATCGCAACAAGATTGGAAACAGAGCTTGCCAAATACCCCACGGTGCATACTTGGCTGCATTCAACGGCTGTTGCAGTCTTCAGCGATCAAAAAGTAGGGGTTTTTAAAGAAGGTCGAAAATATGTGCTTGTAAAACCCAAAGTGCTGCTGGTTACCACTGGCGCACGCGAAAAAATGCTCACCTTCAAAGGAAACACTTTGCCAGGGGTATTCGGAGCAGGCGCCTTCCAGACTCTGGTCAACCGTGACCTGGTCAAACCCTCCCAGCGACTGTTCATAATTGGTGGTGGGAATGTTGGCTTGATCGCTGGATATCATGCCCTGCAAGCCGGCATACAAGTGGCCGGTCTGGTAGAGGTTCTTCCTGAATGTGGAGGATATCAGGTCCACAAGGATAAGCTGGTGCGCATGGGCGTTCAGGTGCACACTTCTCACACTGTACTCAGTGCAAATGGGATCGATAAAGTTAAATCGGTAACAATTGCCAAGGTGGATGAGAGATTTTATCCCATTGTGGGTACAGAAAAAACCTTTGAATGCGATAGCATTCTCATCGCCGTAGGCCTGGATCCGGTCAATGAATTCTATCTTAAGGCAAAAGAATATGGACTCACTGTCTTCGCGGCCGGTGATGCCGATGAAATTGCAGAAGCATCTGCTGCCATGTTCACCGGAAAAATCAAGGGACGCGAGATTGCCCATGCTTTATATTTACCTGTGGATGTCGTCCCGGAAGATTGGTATCGAACCGTTTCCATTCTGAAATCTAAACCTGGGAAGAAAATTAAAGAAAAATTACCGGACCAAAGAACCGGTGTTTTTCCGGTGATCCATTGTACGCAGGAGATTCCATGTAATCCATGCTCAACCATCTGCCCAAAACACAATATCCGCATCACCGCAGACGATATCCGCGCTGTTCCGGTCTTTACCAATGAGGATGAACTCTGCGCCGGCTGTGAGCGCTGCGTAGCTATTTGCCCTGGGCTCGCCATAACCCTGGTGGATTACCGGAAGGATCCGGCGTTACCAACAGTCTCCATTCCATTCGAATTCCGCATTGAGCAGATCAGTAAAGACGAGAGGGTGTTAGTTCTGGATACGGAGGGCCAGGAATTGGGAGAACTGGAAGTAAAAGATGTCATATCCAGGAAGATCAATGATCGCACCCGTCTGATCCGGGTCCAAGCGCCGGCTGCCTATGCTGAAAAGATTGCCGGTGTGCGTATTCAGATGGCGGAGGTAGGGCAGCCAGATGATCTTTACGAAAAAGGGTTTGACCAAGAATCTATCGTGTGTCGGTGTGAACGAGTGACGGCAAATGAGATCCGAAAATTAATCCGATCCGGCTACCGCGATATCAATGAAATAAAGTCGGTTTCACGCGCAGGTATGGGCGCTTGTGGTTCGAAGACCTGCAATGCTCTGATCCTACGCCTGTTCCGGGAGGAGGGTATTCCGCCATCTGAAATAACGGAACAAAGCCGGCGTCCGTTATTTGTGGAAGTTCCACTCGGGATTTTTGCTGGCGTCGATCAGGATTTGCAAGGATGAGTTCAACTACGAGCCTCTCTGCTTATGACGTTATAATCATTGGCGCTGGGTCGATCGGCACGCCAACCGCTTTTTCCCTGGCTAACTCCGGGTTCAGCACGCTAGTCATCGATAGCACTGCCAGCGTCGGCCAGGGGTCTAACAAACGCGCGATTGGTGGGATTCGAGCGACCCATTCTGACCCAACGAAGATACGCCTGTGTCTCCGCTCGATCGAGATATTTTCCCAATGGAAAGAGACCTATGGAGACGATATCGAGTGGGTTAAAGGTGGTTACTGCTTTGTGGCTTATCGTGAACAAGAAGTAAGGTTGTTACAAGACCTGTTAATCACACAAAAATCCTTAGGGCTTAACATCAATTGGCTGGGGAGAGATGAACTCACCGAGCAGGTCCCGGGACTGAACCGGGAAGGATTGCTTGGGGGTACGCTATCTCCGGATGATGGAAATGCCTCCCCCCTGCTGGGAATCCATGCCTTTTATGACCATGCCAAACGCGCCGGGGCTGAGTTTCGGTTCAATGAGCCTGTAACCCGGCTGATCATGGATCATGCCCAGGTTTGTGGTGTAGAAACCCCGAAAGGTCAGTACTTTGCAAAAATTGTGATCAATGCTGCTGGATCGGCCGCGCATAAGGTAGGTTTATTGGCGGGGATGGACATCCCAGTAACTTCGGATTGCCATGAAGCCGCCATAACTGAGCCTGTGGCGCGTTTCCTGGATCCAATGGTTGTCGATATCCGTCCTGGTCCTGGTTCCTCAAATTTCTATTTCTACCAGCATATCACCGGGCAGATCGTTTTCTGCATTACCCCCAACCCGAATGTGTGGGGAGAAAACATTGAAGAAACGAGCGGTTTCTTGCCACTTGTTGCCCCACGCCTGCTCA
>JAQTMA010000013.1:3079-27810 GCA_028714615.1 Anaerolineaceae bacterium
ATGTACATCGATCGCATCAAGGCGGGTGTACAACAACCGGTCACCCAGTATGACATTGTGCGGGAGAGTCCGACCACTGCCGTAGTTGACGGTCACCACGGCATGGGCCAGGTAATTGGGGTACGTTCAATGCAGCTTGCCATCGATAAAGCCAGACAATACGGGATGGGTTCTGTGGCAGTCCGCAATTCTACCCACTTTGGAATTGATGGTTATTACGCTATGATGGCTGCCAACCAGGGATTTGCCGGTATGTGTTTTACAAATGCACGCCCTTCCATCTCCCCGACTTTTGGGGTACAGCCTATGCTGGGGACCAACCCGATTGCTTTTGCATGCCCAACGGATGATCAGCCTTTTGTTTTTGATGCAGCGACTTCAATCGCTCAACGCGGCAAATTCGAGGTGCTCGGGCGTGAGCGTTTATCAGCCCCTGAAGGTTGGGTGGTTGATGCAAACGGTCATTCCGTAACGGATGCAAAAGAAGTCACCATCGGACTGGATAAGGACCTATACGCACTATTACCCCTGGGGGGGTGGGAGGAAAAATTTGGCGGTCATAAGGGATATGGCCTGGCAACAATGGTTGAAATATTCTCCGCTTCTTTTCAGACCGGTGCATTTCTACATGACTTGTTAGGGCGAGATGCACAAGGGAAACGACGACCGTATATGATCGGGCACTTTTTCATGGCCATTAATATCGAGAGCTTCGTCCCCCTGGAAGAGTTCAAGAAAACGACCTCTGAAATCTTACGAGAGCTGCGTAATTCAACCAAGGCGCCCAATCGACCGCGCATTTATACCGCCGGAGAAAAGGAGTACGAGAATGAACATCGGATTCTCGCTCAAGGAGTACCCGTCGTCCCCGATCTCCAGAACGATATCCGTACACTGGTGAAGGATTTGGGACTCACCCAATATAGTTTTTCTTTCTTGAACCAGTCGGCTTGAGCCTCTGAATTGAATTTCGATCTTTGCTGTAGACAGGTGTGTCGAACCGTATTAGAATCCAATTGTCGCTGGAGCGGAGCTAATGCCAAAGCTCTGCTCCATCCTTTTACTTATCTATTATTCCTGATTCAGGGTATTTATTGTACTAAGAATATTGAAATTCATAGAAACAGCGGATGCAATTGAACCATACGATGATTAAATGTTTAATATTCGATTTTGACGGTTTAATCCTGGATACGGAAACCCCAACCTATGCGGCCTGGCAGGAAATATTCAAGTCAAGAGGTTGCGAATTAACTCTTGAAAAATGGTCCTTCAGTATTGGCTCGAATTTTCAAGCATTTAACCCGGTCACGGAGCTTGGGCTTCAACTACAGAGTGTTCTGGATACTACAGCAATCCTGGCCGAACAGCGGCAACGCTCGATAGAGCTACTCGCTGCTGAGGATGTCATGCCAGGAATTCGAGAGACTATTCAAACTGCTCACAAGTACGGTTTGAAGGTGGCTCTTGCTTCAAGTTCTGATAAAGAATGGATCAAGACGAATCTGACTCGTTTGGAGTTGATCACCCAATTTGATTGCATTCGGACGGCTGATGATGTATGTGAAGTAAAGCCTGCCCCTGATTTGTTCCTTTCTGCATTGGAATGCCTGGGGTTGCAACATCATGAAGCAATTGTATTTGAAGATTCGCTGAATGGGATTCTTGCTGCTCGCGCAGCCGGAATTTTTAGTGTTGCTGTCCCCAATCGAATGACAATGCATATGGACCTGGATCACGCTAACTTGATCTTGAAATCTGTCAACGAATTATCCTTAGTTGAGCTACTTAATCTAGCCGATCAAGCCCAGATATAAACTCATTCTATCTTCTGGAGCATTCTGTCCGCTCCAGCCGTATCTGCGAGCATTCATCGCCAGGAGGGCCAGACTCAATGCAAATATCCCCCCTGCTCCAATTCCCAGAAGGGTTTTTATGGGGAGCGGCAACTTCTGCCTATCAAATTGAAGGCGCTTGGGACGAAGCCGGAAAAGGCGAATCGATCTGGGATTCATTCAGTTCAATCCCTGGGAAAATACACCACGGAAGCACTGGACAACAAGCGGCTGATCATTATCACCGTTTCGAAAATGATGTTCACCTAATGAAAGCGATCGGGCTTAAAGCTTATCGGTTTTCCGTAGCCTGGACGCGCATATTACCCCAGGGTTGGGGTTCGGCAAACCAGGCAGGTGTTGATTTTTATAACCGCTTGATCGATTGTTTGTTAGAAAATGGCATCGAGCCAATCTTAACCCTCTTCCATTATGATCTACCCCAATCTCTGCAAGATAAGGGCGGTTGGCCTGAACGTAACACCGCCCGGTACTTTGCAGATTATGCAGCCATCTTATCTGCCCGCTATAGTGATCGGGTTACTCACTGGATCACGCATAATGAGCCCTGGGTCACAGCCATGGCCGGTCATTTCTCGGGAGAGCATGCCCCCGGATTACAAGACTTGCAGGCAACCGTCAAGGCAGTACATCATCTTCTCCTTTCTCATGGGATGGCAGTTGAAGCATTGCGTTGTAGCGCTAACCAGCCGCTCCAGATTGGGATTGCCCTCAATCTTACTCCGGTACATCCGGCATCAGAGAGCGACGCAGATCGCCAGGCAGCTCAACGGTTTGATGCTTATGCAAATCGTTTGGTGCTCGATCCGCTTTTCCGTGGATCTTACCCGGTTGAAATTGCTGTCCCGTTAGATTTCATCCTCCCTGATGTAATCAAAGCAGAAGATATGCACACGATTGCCACTCCTCTCGACTGGGTCGGCATTAATTATTACACGCGGAGTGTTGTTCGCGATGAGCCCGGCGTTCCTTTCATCCAGGCGATCCCGATCCAGCCGAAAGGTAATGAATACTCTATGATGTGGGAAATTTATCCACACGGATTGTATGAGCTGATTCGTCGGGTTTGGGAAGATTACCACCCTAAGCGAATCCTGATCACTGAGAATGGTGTACCGGTGCCAGATGGAGTTGACTTCGATGGCCGGGTCCGGGACCAGCGCAGGATTTGCTACTTGCGAGACCATATCGCCCAGCTCCATCACGCGCTTGCTGAGGGTTGCCCGATAGAAGGATACCTGGTATGGTCATTAATAGATAATTTCGAGTGGGCGCAGGGTTATCAGATGCGCTTTGGATTGATATATGTCGATTTTGAGACATTTGAACGCACGATAAAGGACAGCGGACACTGGTTCCATCAAGTGATCTTACACAACGCCTTACCGGAGTCGGAATATGTCGATTAGAGCCGTCTTGTTTGATTTTGGTGGAGTTTTGGTACAATCCTTCAATCCATCTGGTCGGGAGAAATGGGAAAAAAGGCTTGGATATCCACCCCATGGGCTCGCCCGGGCTGTTTTTGATTCCGATGTCGCCTTACTTGCGACTTTGGGTCGGGTCAATGAGCAAGCAATCTGGGAGCGGCTTGGCAAATTGCATCAACTTTCTGCTGAAGAGCTTACACAACTGCAGATTGATTTCTGGTCCGGTGATTGGTTGGACACCAACCTCATCAATTTCATCACCAGTCTGCGCCCGAGTTACAAGACTGCGATCTTGAGCAATGCCTGGACGGGAGCTCGGGAGATGTTTGTTCAACGGTATCACCTGGATCAATATGTCGATTTGATGGTTATTTCATCTGAGGTCAGCCTGGCAAAACCGGACCCACGCATCTATCAACTTACGGTTGATCGTCTGGGGGTCCGTCCAGAAGAGATCATATTTGTTGATGATATGCTGGAAAATGTTAAGGCTGCCAGACAAGTCGGTTTGGTCGGGTTACACTATCGAACTACCTCTCAATTGTTACCCGAAATCCGAGGGTTGATGGACTCTCAAACGAAGCTCCCAGGCGAAACTCGCGAGGAAATCCGATGAAAACGCTGCATATCATTTCCCATACCCATTGGGATCGTGAATGGTATCGTACATTTCAAGAGTTCCGTTTGCGATTGGTACACCTTATCGATCGCTTGCTCGTTATTCTTGAGCAAGATGCAGAGTTCCGCTATTATATGCTCGATGGGCAGACCATTGTTCTGGATGATTACCTGGCAATTCGACCCGACCGATTTGATTTATTGAAGAAACACATCCAGTCGGGTCGAATCCTGGTTGGGCCCTGGCATGTGCTCCCCGACGAATTCCTGGTCAGCCCTGAAGCCATCATTCGTAACCTTATACAAGGAGCAGCAACTTGCGCGCGTTTTGGACCACGCATGATGATCGGGTACACTCCGGATCCGTTCGGGCACATCAGCCAGCTTCCACAAATCTTGTGCGGATTTGGTATTGAAGATGCCTGCCTCCAACGCGGTTTGTCAGATGAACCAACGGAACTATGGTGGCAATCACCTGACGGCTCGAATGTCTTCCTGGCGTACCAACGGGAAGGGTATGGCAACGCCGCCAATTTGCCAGTGAAAGATACCGCACGCGCCTTGGCTGAGGTGACCACACTCCGCGACACACTAGCAGCCTATTCGGCATCGGCCCATCTGCTCATTATGCACGGTACAGATCATATGGAGCCAGTGGAGGAGACGGCTGATCTGATCCAATATTTGAACCACCACCTCGACGGTGATCAGGTAGTTCACTCAACCCTCCCCAAATATATCCAGGCTGCCCGCCAATCGGTAAACGTGAGCGGACTCAAACTACCAACAGTCTACGGCGAATTACGCTCTTCCAAACGGAGTCCATTATTACCCAATGTGCTTTCTACCCGTATCTGGATCAAGCAACGGAATGCATCTTGCCAACAATTGCTGGAAAAATGGGCAGAACCTTTCTCGACATTCGCCGAACAGGTCGTTCACCAGGTTCCGAATGGCAGCCAGAATTCTACGTATACGTGGATCCATCGCCTTGACCATCCCGAACAAATTTTGAAGGTTGCCTGGCGGTTATTATTAGAATGTCAACCTCACGACTCGATTTGTGGCTGCTCGATCGATCAAGTCCATGATGAGATGCGATCTCGTTTCGACCAGGTGGAACAGATCGGCGAGGGAATTGTTGAGCAGAGTCTGCTAGCCCTTGCAGAGAGCATTCACACGCTAACTGCCAATCACCCAAAAGCCCTTGCGGCTGTCACGGTATTTAACCCATCCCCGTTTCCTCGTACAGATGTGACTTGCCTCCCGATACAGATTCCTGCTGATGTCGATTCGTTTGACGTGGTTGATGCCAGTGGAGATCCGCTCCAGTCCTGGGTATGCAGTGCCGGGAAAACCGAAATTGCCACTCTCCTTCTTAACCACAATGAAGTTTTCGCCATGAAGAATCTCTTTCAGAGCGGTTCTTTTGGAGGCGCTGTCGTCTGGGATGTCACCATGCAACCTAAAGGAAATACTTTATGGGTTGAAATCTTAATGAAATCTGCCGGTACACCCAACGTGCCGGTTTTAGAACGTGCGATTTCTGCAGCAGAGGCGTACCTCCAGGATGCAACCCTTACCCAATATCATGTTCACGTTTACACGATTGATACAGTTGAACTCCATTTTTCACCGAAAGATGTTCCTGGTATTGGATATAAAACCTTCTGGATCTACCCTGCTGAACAGCTTGACCGATCTCGGGTGATGTTGCCGTCTGGATCGAGCATCGAGAACGATGATTACCTTATCGAGGTCAACCCGGTAGACGGCAGCTTCTCGGTCCTGGATAAACGCTCCGGCGCACGCTTTACCGGCCTCAACCGGTTCTCCGATGGCGGGGACCGGGGAGATGAATATAATTACAACCCACCTGAAAACGACCTGAGGATTGCCGGTAGTTTGAAAAACATCACCATCGATGATCATGTTGGTTTTTTGACCCTAACGATCGATCTGGATCTCAACGTTCCAGAAAGCCTTAGCGACGATCGCCAATCTCGATCAACAGAAATGATCTCGATCCCGGTCCGCACCCAAGTATCCCTGAGCCCAGGGGTCCATAGGATAGATGTCCATACAGAGGTGGAAAATACTGCCTGCGATCATCGCTTACAGGTCCATTTTCCTCTCCCTTTTTCGGCCGCTTACGCGGATTATGATGGTCATTTCGATGTCATCCATCGCCCAGTCGAACTTCCCCTTGCGGATCCGAATTGGATTGAACGACCCCGGCCGGAACAACCCCAAAGGGAGTTCGTGGATGTCCATGATTCGGAGATCGGATTGATGATTGCCAACCGTGGTCTCCCCGAAGCAGCGGTTACTCGGTCATCGAATGGAAACAGCGAAATCGTGCTTACCCTGCTTCGCAGCGTTGGTTGGCTTTCCCGCGGTGACCTGACCGAAAGAAAAAATGATGCCGGTCCATCCATGCCCACTCCCGGAGCCCAGCTCCTGGGCAAACTTACATTCGATTATGCTATCATTCCTCACACGGGTGACTGGAGCCAGGTATGGCCTCAAGCGGTTGCATTCAATGCACCGCTTCGTGCTGTAGCCACGACTTTGCATGAAGGTATACTTCCACCAGAAGGTGCGATCATATCGGTTCAACCCGACTGTATTGATATCAGTACGATAAAAGCAGCAGAAGATGGAACCGGCTGGATTGTGCGTGGATATAATCGCAGCTCCGAACCAGTCGAAGCCCGTCTTCTTATTGCCCGCCCTTACCAGCAAGCCAATCGGGCCCGATTGGATGAAACCGAATTAGGACCGATCAATGCCTATACTGATGGGAGCCTGGCGATCCCACTTCGAGGCAATGAAATCTTTACCATCCGGTTTCATTGATCGAATTACATGAACGGCGGGCACACTGGCCCGCCGTTCAATTTTTGATATCATTATAATTGTCATATTATTCTAGTTAATTCCCTCTTGATTTTGTTGATCCGAGAAGGTTATACTATCGAGAAGCCTTAGAAGCACCAAAGCGGCTTAGGGAGCGCCCTAGCTCCAGGAAAAGTAACGACGATGAAAATCGATAATCTGATGGAGAGCCTGCCTGACACCTATACCCTGGTAGACAGGGAAGTGATTCTGCGTGCATATCACCTTGCAGAGCAGGCTCATACTGGGCAAAAGAGAGCATCGGGGGAGCCATATATCACCCATTGTCTCGCAGTCGCATCCATCCTATCGGAAATGCGCGTCCCGCCTGCGGTTGTCATTGCTGGCTTGTTGCACGATACTGTAGAAGATACACCCATCACCCTTGATGAACTCAGGCACGAGTTCGGCGAGGAAGTCGCCCGATTGGTGGATGGAGTTACGAAACTCACCAACCTACCACGCGTCTCCCGTGGTGACCAACATGCAGAAGAAGTTTTATCTGAAGATACACAAACGCTGCGAACCGATTCGCATGCTCGCCAGGCTGCTGCGACCGAACAATTGATTGAGGCTGCTGCACGGAGTCGAAAACGCGACTTGGCATCGGAAACACTGAGAAAAACATTCATGGCTATGGGGGAAGATGTCCGGGTAGTATTGATCAAACTGGCCGATCGTTTGCATAACATGCGTACCTTGGGGTACATGCCAGAATATAAACGCCGGCGGATTGCCCAGGAAACCCTTGATATTTTTGCTCCACTAGCCAACCGCCTTGGAATCTGGCAAATCAAATGGGAGTTGGAAGACCTGGCTTTCCGTTATGTAAACCCTGAGAAATATAAAGAAATCGCAGAAAACCTGGCTGAACGGCGTGAAGACCGTGAACATCAAATCGAAGAGATTATTCAACGCCTGCAGAACTTGCTTACACAAGCTAGCGTCAAAGTTGAGATAACCGGCCGGCCCAAACATATCTACTCGATCTACAAGAAAATGCAGGACAAGGGCAAGACCTTCGAGATGGTCCGCGATCTGCGGGCTGTCCGTTTGATCGTTCCTGATATCCCTTCGTGTTATGCAGCCTTGGGTGTGATCCACACCCATTGGCGTCCAATCCCACACGAGTTCGACGATTATATCGCTGCTCCGAAAGACAATTTCTACCAATCATTGCACACTGCTATTATTTATGACGACGGCAAACCGGTCGAAGTACAGATCCGCACCCCCGAGATGAACCAGAATGCGGAATACGGAATCGCAGCCCACTGGCGCTATAAGGAAGGTAAACGCCGGGATGAAGACTACGAACAACGGATCAACTGGCTGCGGAAGTTGATGGAATGGCGCCAGGATGTCGATGATGCTCAAGAATTCGTCGATGGAATGAAAACTGATGTCTTCCAGGACCGCGTCTATGTGTTCACTCCCCGGGGCGACATCATCGATTTACCCTCAGGTTCAACCCCTATCGACTTTGCATATCATGTTCACACGGAGATCGGGCACCGGTGCCGTGGCGCAAAGGTAAACGGTAAGCTGGTTACTCTGGATTACGTGCTAAAAACCGGGGATCAAGTCATCATTCTGACTGCAAAACAGGGCGGGCCAAGCCGCGATTGGCTAAACCTGAACCTGAACCTGGTCAGGACCCAACGAGCTCGTTCGAAAATCCGTCAATGGTTCAAATGGCAGGATCGAGAACAAAACCTGACCCAAGGAAAGCAGGTGTTGGAACGGGAGTTTCGTCGATTGGACCTATCCGATGTCGATCTGGCACGGATTTGTCACGATTTCGATTTTCGTTCACCGGATGACCTGTATATTGCCCTTGGTAGCGGAGATATCTCGGTTGGGCGCATTATAAACCGCCTGTCGGATGCGGACAAAGAAAAGCAGATCTCGCTGCTAACGGTCACAAAACCCGGCGGCGAGCTCAAACCTGGCGCTGATACGATCACCGTGGTCGGTTTAAAAGGGATTCTGACCACAGTTGCCCGTTGCTGTAAGCCGGCCCCCGGGGATGAAATCGTCGGTTATATCACTAGGGGCCGGGGAGCTACAATCCACCGTCAGGATTGTCCAAATATCTTGCGACTCCGTGAACGGGAAAGGTTGGTAAAGGTGTCTTGGGGTGAACCTATGCGCACATTCCCGGTTCCGGTTGAAATTAAAGCATATGATCGCCAGGGTTTGATGGGAGATATCTCAAATATATTGACCAATGAAGGGATCAATCTGCTTGACATTGGATTGAAAGTGAATCATAATCTTGCAGCGATCAGTCTGGTGCTTGAGGTAGGTGACATTGCGCAGCTAAGCCGGGTACTTACCCGCATTGAAAATCTACCCAACGTGATGGAGGCAACCCGTCGTCGACCTGGTTAGTCCATCAGTTCACTAAGACGTCCGGAGTATGGGGGGATTCCGGCGGGGGAGATATCCTGATTGAATATAGGCGTGCAGCCCTAAAACCCGAAACCGAAATCCCACGGATTGCTTTCATTGGGAGGTAGCCCCAAATGGTTGAATTGTTGCAAGTAAGCGACGCTCGGAATCGTATGCTAGCCCGCGTCTCTCCCCTGGATACTGAGCGCGTAGACCTTAACCATGCCTGGAAACGGGTACTTGCTCATGATGTTTTTTCCGACACGGATTGGCCTCCGTTTGCCAATTCATCCATGGATGGATTCGCAGTGCGAGCTACAGGTATCGCAGAAGCAACCCCCAACTCTCCGGTAACACTCAAGGTTGTAGCGGATATTCCTGCTGGAAGCATCTCTTCTATCGATATCCAGGAAGGGCAGGCAGCCCGCATTATGACCGGCGCCCCAATTCCACGTGGAGCTGATGCCGTTATCCCGGTGGAGGACACCAACCTGAAAGAATCGCAGCAAGAACCCAGTCTACCAGATCTGGTGCAGATCTTTCATTCAGTAGCCCAGGGAAGCTGGATCCGCCCGCGCGGCCAGGATCTGCACGCAGGGCAATTGGTGCTGAGCGCTGGAAATACGTTACGGGCTCAGGATGTTGGTTTGTTAGCGATGTTGGGAATCAGCGAAGCGTGCGTATTCAAGCGGCCAAGAGTGGCATTGTTGTCAACGGGTGATGAATTACAACCTCCTGACCAACCGCTTACTCCTGGGAAAATCCCCGATTCGAATTCCTTCAGCCTGGCTATTCTGTTGACAATGAATGGCTGTGAGGTCATCCCGCTGGGTATTTCCGCAGACCAATATTCTGCGGTTCAAGAACGGCTCGATCGAGCGGTTTCGGAAAACGCTGACTTGATTCTATCTTCGGCGGGGGTGAGTGTTGGAACGTATGACTACGTCAAGGCGGTCATCGAATCCCATGGTCGCTTGGATTTTTGGCGGGTTAATATGCGCCCTGGTAAACCAGTGGCATTTGGAGAATATCGGGGAATCCCAGTGGTTGGACTGCCTGGTAATCCCGTTTCTGCATTTATCGGTTTTGAGGTCTTTGTCGCAGCAGTGTTGCGGAAGTTATCGGGTCTCCGCCAGATAGAGCCAGAGATCACCCCCGCCACCCTGTCCACTCCTATCGATTCGGATGGGCGGGAAAGTTACCTGAGGGCCATCGTTAACAATCAAGATGGGAAACGCTCTGTGCGGTTAACCGGGCACCAAGGATCCGGAAATCTATTCTCATTAGTTCAAGCAAACGCTTTACTGATTGTCCCGAGTGGTGTAAAATCGCTCCCTGCTGGGAGCGAGGTTGGAGTATGGCTTTTTGAACATTAAAGCAAGCTATCTAGATTCAAACCGGATGCTTTGGTTATGTCAGGTTTCTCTCAGTTGCATCGGAATCCTCGATTCTGGTTACTTGACCTGGATTAAGCTTAGCCACCATGAAGCATCCTGTATTCAGGGTGTGGGTAATTGCTTCTCTGTCAACACCAGCCAGTATTCCGAATTACTGGGGATCCCCATTGCTCTGTTCGGTATGATGGCATATATTGCTATTCTCCTCCTTCTACAACTGGAAAGGCGGGGGGGCTTTTGGGGAAACAACGTTCCTCTCGGTGTATTTGGTATCAGTCTCTTCGGAGTGCTCTACTCAGCCTACCTAACCTACCTTGAAATTGTTGTTATCAAAGCTATTTGCCCATTTTGCTTGGCGTCTGCCTTGTTGATGCTATCGATTTTTATCATTTCGATTATTCGCCTGGCAAATAGCTCGTCTCAATCCTAACCCTGCGCAGGAGGAAATCTATGCCCCGCATTCGATGTCATTACCTGGATTGCGTCTTCCTGGATGATGGATACTGCAGCGCCGCCGCGATTGAACTCGATCCGGATGCCGGCTGTATGACCTATTCACCCACATCGGAAGTCGCAAACGATGAGGATTGGGAAGACGAAGAAGAAATGGAAGAATGGGAAGACCTTGAATCCGAAGAGGAGGAGGACGAAGACGTCTGGCTAGATGACGAAGATGAAGAGTATTAATCTGTAATCCTTATCCTCAAATATTCCCCTCTGGTACGGAGAGCTGATGTCTACACAACTACACCGATCTGAGTCACCCTTGTCGGGAATCCAAATAGGTACCGGCGCCTGGTCATGGGGCGACCGGCTTTTTTGGGGATATGGTAATGAATACCGGGATGATGATCTCCAGGCTGCTTTTGATGCCAGTATTGCAGCCGGAATTACCTTCTTCGATACAGCCGAAATTTACGGGCAGGGCCGTTCAGAACAACTCCTCGGGAGATTTCTGAAGACGACAAGGCAATCTGTGTTCATAGCAACGAAATTCATGCCCTACCCTTGGCGGCTGAGGAGTAGCTCTCTTAAAAAATCTCTTCAAAAAAGCTTGCAGCGCCTGGATATTCCCATTGTGGATCTTTACCAAATACATTGGCCTTTCCCTCCGGTCTCGATTGAGACATGGATGGACATGCTGGCCCGCGTTGTCCAGGAAGGATTAACCAGGTCGGTGGGCGTATCGAATTTCAACCCCTCGCAAACCCGCCGGGCTTATAATGCCCTGGCGCGAGCGAATGTTCCACTCACATCGAACCAGATTGAATATAGCTTGCTCAAACGCAATATCGAAAAAAATGGCCTTTTGGAATTATGCCATGAGCTTGACATTGCGATAATCGCTTACAGTCCTCTGGCGCAGGGTCTATTAACCGGAAAATACACATCCGGCAATCCTCCTCCCGGAATCCGAGGTCGCCAGGTGAGCCAACGATATCTACGGCAAATACAACCACTAATCGCCCTGTTGCATAAGGTTGGCGCCGCACATGATGGGAAATCCCCTGCACAGGTTGCACTTAACTGGACCATTTGTAAAGGTACAATTCCTATTCCTGGGGCGAAGAGCGCCGCTCAAGTCCAACAGAATGCCGGTTCATTGGGATGGCAATTGACCAGTGATGAAGTTGCTGAGCTAGATGAGATGAGCAACCTGACGACGAATGCTCATTGACCCCATCCCATGCAACCCTAACACCCCCAATAACGTATACCTTAATGATACTGGAGGATGAGGAACCATGTCTGAACCTCAGAAACAGGTCTCGTTTTTACCTTTCAATGCGATCAATGAATTTATGCGACCTGATTATCGCCAGGCTGTTGTGATTAGCGTTCTTCAAGCCCTGCCCACGCTACCGGATGATCACATGGCCACAGTAAACCGTTTGCTGAAAAAATTCATCCAGGTGCCGGGATTCCGGAATAGCTTGCAAGCGCCAGTCTCTATAAAGTTAAAACCTACGCTTAACGCATTCGAAAAAAACGCAACGCTTACCGGGGCTATTCTTTCTGCCTGGTCAGCGAGTAAACCCGAATTGCGTCAGAAGGTTTTCGAATTCTTGAAAGGATGGGGGTGGGAAATACTTCCTCCTGAAGCCGACCGGACTAAGCTCCCCGGCTTTTTAACGACCTGGCCGTCAAATGCAGATTTTCAAAAATTGAACGATGCATTCATACAAGCGAACCCCGGGTTTATTACGACCTCCGACGATGTCAGCCTGATGGCTGTGTGGATTGGTGGGCGTCTCCCCATCGACCAAGAAGTGGCATCACTCAACGAAAAAGACGAGGGATCATGAGGCCGTTCTCCCCCTGAATTGGTTGAACGCCAGACCTTTCGTTCTCGAGAAGGAGCATATATGAGAAGAATGAGTGTATTTTGGGGTGGAGCTCTGGTCCTTTTTGGCATATTATTGTTACTCAACAACCTGGGTTTCTTACAGGTTAACGTTTGGGGTATCTTTTGGCCACTGGTCTTAATCTTCTTCGGTATCCAGTATCTATGGAGTTATTCCCGAAGGAATATCGACCTGGCCTCCAAAACGCTGTCAATACCATTGGATGGAGCATCTCAGTCTGAGGTTCAAATCCACCATGGGGCCGGGCGTCTACGATTGGGAGCTGGAAGTGACCCATCCCTACTGGTTTCAGGAAATTATTCTGGTGGCATCCAACACAATCTGACCAAACTGGGAAATGGGGTCAGGTTGGATCTCCGTGCGTCGGGTGAATATATGTTTGATTGGCCAATGTTCGGTGGAAATCAAGGCCACTCCTGGGACATGGCATTAAACAGAGATATCTCTCTCCGCTTGAAGATCGAAACTGGGGCAAGTGAGTCAAATATCGATTTAAGTGAATTGCATGTTACTGATTTCCGCATCGATACTGGTGCAAGCTCAACTTATTTGACTGTCCCTTCGAATGCTGGTGAATCGCGCGGAGAAATCCATTCCGGTGCAGCTTCCATGGATATACGCGTACCAGAAGGGGTGGCAGCTCATATCGAAGTTAAAAGTGGTCTTGCGGGAATTCATATCGACCCGGTACGCTTTCCACAACGAGGAAATGTTTATGAATCGCAGGATTACTTTTCATCGATGAACAGGCTTCATCTGAATATCGAAACTGGTGTGGGTGCCGTGGACATCCATTCCTGAATTGAATTTATAACGACCTTAGCCTTTACCAGGATGGAAACGATGACTAGATTTGATAACCGTTTGCTATGGGGGGGTGTGTTAATTCTTGCTGGTTTACTATTTCTACTCCAAAATCTAGGTATTTTTCTCCTTGACAACCTCGTCTGGACAATATTTCTCGGAATAGCTGGCCTATCATTTCTCTACATAGTCTTCAAAGACCGAAGACGGTGGTGGGCCATCATCCCGGGAGTAACGATATCTTACCTGGCCTTTCTCATTTTGATGGATCAACTCTACCCATCTTTTTCCAATGGCATCGGCGGCGCTCTCTTCTTAGCCTCCATTGGAGCAAGCTTTTGGATCATCTATTTTCTTAATCGCTCTTTCTGGTGGGCAATCATCCCTGCAGGTGTGTTGGTGACTTTGGGGGTGGTCGCCGCTTTCGACCAGTATTTCAGCGGAATTGAGACCGGTGGGATTTTCTTTATTGGCTTGGGGTTGACCTTCGCCCTGCTAGCTTGGATCCCAACGTCCGGAGGAAGAATGCGCTGGCCTTTGATTCCGGCAGGAGTGCTAACCCTCATGGGAGTCCTGATTTCCTTCGCCAGCACTTCGTTGTTCCGACTGGTTTGGCCAGTCGCTCTAATACTCGCCGGATTGTATCTGTTTTTTCGGCGTATTCCATCCCATAGTTCGTAGCGAAGGTGCATCATGGATATCCAGTATCGCCGGAGGCGTAGCCTGATCTTCCCGTTGTTATTGATCACAGCGGGCATCGTACTCCTACTTAGTAATACCGGTACCTTATCGGGAAACTTATGGGAGGAGATCGGCCGATTCTGGCCGGCGCTATTGATAATCTTCGGCCTGGATGATATTTACCGAGGAGGCAGTTTGGTCGGTCCGGTATTTTGGGTTGGTTTGGGAGTAATTTTCCTGCTGATCAACCTGAACTATCTTCAGGCAGATATTTGGGATTTGTTATTTCGATTTTGGCCGGTAATCATCATTCTCGCCGGAGTAGAGATCATCTTTGGAAGGTTTTTCCGAAAGGGGTGGGGAGTCCTTGCCGGACTTTTACTGATTTTTATAGTCCTGGGTGGAATTTTCTGGTATGCTGGCTCAACGGTTTCGGTTGGAAAGGTACTCACGACACAAAACGTCCAGGCGCCTCTCAATGGAGCGACTTCTGCGGTCATCACAATTTCACCTGCAGCCGCAAAAACTACGATTCGAGCATCTCAAAATTCGAGTAATCTGGTTGAAGGCAGTATCAAGACCAGTAAGTCTGAGAATGTACGCGAGGATCAGAGCGTCCAGAATGGAATTGCGATTTACTCGCTGAAGAGTCAAGGAATGACTGTCATCACCCCATTTGGTGATCATTCTTCTGGAGATTGGGACCTCTCCCTGCATCCAAATATACCAACCGATTTGACTTTCAACATAGGCGTCGGTGAGGCTATCCTTGATCTACAACATTTATCGATCACATCCTTAAGAGTCAACGGAGCGGTTGGAAGAGTAACCGTCGTTCTTCCCCAGCAAGGAAATTATTCAGCACAAGTGAACGGCGCTATCGGGGAGATCGTCCTGATTGTCCCGGAGGGCTTACCAGCCCGAATTACTGTAAATAACGCTATCGCCGGATTGCGTGTACAAGGGAACCTGGTACAGAATGGTAAACTAATCACAACCCCGGGGTTTCAAGAAGGGAAAAGTCACACCGAAGTTCAGTTAAGTATAGCTATAGGTGGTGTGGTTGTGAGAAGTGACTAAGCTTTTTGATTTTTTGCGCGTTCTTGTTATGCATTCTCCTTGACGATTGCCTACAAGGTAGGTATAATCTCTGCGCTTTCATCACTGATTATTTTCACCATGTGATTTCACCCTCGGAAAACGAGATAGGAGTTAGAAATGGTTCCTCAACCAAAGCGGAAACTATCGAAAGGTCGACGTGACCGCCGGCGCGCTCATGACGCACTGATTCCCAATAACCTTGTGCAATGTTCCAATTGCGGTGAAATGCGCCTGGCGCACACCGTTTGCCCCAAGTGCGGTTATTATCAAGGTCGCGAAGTAATCGCCATGGATAAAGAAGAGAAGAAGAAATAGAGGATTGTACCCAAAAAGCAGAGGACCCTTCGCGGAGGGTCCTCTGCTTTTCCTTTAAACAGAATAGATAGTAGTTATGGTCTAGATGCCTGGCTTATCACCAGCGCCACGAAGAACAAACGGTTGGAAGCGGGCAAGCAACCTGCCAGGAATTTGTCCATGCATTATCACTCCCCCCCGCCCGTGTTCTACCCGTTCCACCTGCCCTTGATCGTGGAACAAAGAGATCAGTTGACCTTCGGTATACGGTAAGCGCACCTGGATGAACAAAAACGATTCATACAGTTCCGTTTCAATCGTCCGTAGCAGGTCGGGAACCCCGATTCCTTTTAAGGCCGAGATAGCCACAGAATTAGGGAACTCTGCTAAAGACTGTTGGGCCAATTCGGGTTCTCGGAACCGGTCGATTTTATTCAACGCTGTGATTACTGGAATCGAGCCCGCTCTAATCTCTTTCAATGTTTCGTGTACGGAGTTCGCTTGAGCGAGCGCGTTAGGATGGGTAACATCCACCATATGTATGAGAAGATCCGCTTCGGCGATCTCTTCCAGTGTAGCGCGGAAGGCTGCCACCAGTTGAGTGGGTAGCTTCTGAATGAACCCGACGGTATCGGTGAACAAGACGACATGCCCACCAGGTAACTCAACTCGCCGCGTGGTCGGATCCAAAGTAGCAAAGAGCTGGTTGGCTACATACACGTCGGTCCCAGCCAGCCTGTTTAGGAGAGTTGATTTTCCAGAATTGGTATAACCAACCAATGCGACGATGGGTGTATGGGAGCGTTTCCGCTGGGCTCGATAACGCAAGCGGTGAGCTCTCACTTTTTCAAGCTCGCCTTTCAAATGCGAGATTTTTCGGTGAATCTCACGGCGATCTACCTCGAGTTGTGTTTCTCCGGGACCCCGTAGACCAACACCTCCGGTGCTGCCTGTTCGCCCAGATGCTCCTCCCGATTGGCGGGCAAGATGCGTCCAGGCTCGGGTAAGCCGCGGCAGACGGTATTCGTATTGAGCCAGCTCGACTTGCAGGATTCCTTCGCTGGTATGTGCATGTTGGGCGAAGATGTCAAGGATAAGAGCGGTCCGGTCTAGCACCTTGATGTTGTCTTTAAACCGCTTCTCGATCTCTCTTAAGTGGCGGGGAGATAGTTCCACATCGAAAATTATGATTTCCGCCAGGGTTTCTTCCACCAAGAGCTGAATTTCATCCAATTTCCCAGAACCGATATAGGTCACCGGATTGGGACTTTCGAGATTTTGGGTGGCTTGCCCAACAACGTTCAGACCGGCTGTTTCTGCCAACAACGCCAGTTCTTCCAAGGAATCCTCCATAGCAAGCACATGGGCTTGACTGCGTGCTTGTACGCCTACCAGGAATGCACGTTCAGGAGGAGATTGTGTGGGTTTAGTATCGCGTTTTGGCATGGAAATCGAATCGGATAATACCTGATCCCTTTTTGTTGATATAGTTTACGCCAGAATAGAAGTATTTGCCAATTCTATTCGTTCAGCAACCATGCCCGCAGTGTATCTCCAACGACCTGTAAGCTTTTTGCAGACACTTTGTCGAGGGTATCGTGAGTTGTGTGCCAGAATGGATAATCAAAATCGATGATATCGACCGCCGGGATTCCTGCATTCAGAAATGGGACATGGTCGTCGATCATCTGATACCGATATGAGTTAATGAATTGTTGTTCATACCCCAATGAGGACGCCCGACCCCAAATTTGGATATTGATTTGCCTGTTGGAATTCTTCTCCATGTAAATATTCAGGTCTGCATCCCCAATCATATCGATGATCACTGCAGCATCAGGCTTTCCCTGCAATTGTTTGACGAAAGCCCGCGACCCGAGCAACCAATCCCATCCGGGGATATCGCCATTATCTTCATTGTCGATCATCACCAGCCAAATTTGTCCATGGATGGTTTTGGGTAGGCTCCTCGCCAATCCTAACAATACAGCCACTCCAGAAGCGCCATCATTGGCGCCGTCCACCGGCTGCGTCCTCTTTGCGGGATCAGCATCTTGGTCCGCCAGCAAACGCGAATCATAATGCGCACCCAGAATGATCCAGGGTTTGCCGTTACCTCGTTTCGCAACTACATTCACGATCGGGTGTCCCATTTCAGACGCTTCTTGCCGTTCAATTTGCCATCCAGCCAGAGATAGTTCTGATTCCATCCAGGAAACCACCCGGTCGTGCGCCTGACTACCGACAGTACGCGGACCCAGTGCAACCTGGAAAGCTACATCTATTAATGCTTGATCCCCGCTGAAGGGAATTTCAGCTCTACTCGATCTGCCCTCCAATATGCCCTTGAAAGCCAGGCCTCCTACCAGTAATAACAAGATGATGCCGATCCCTATACAAGGGTAAAACCTGTGATTCCCCCTAAACTGGTGGATGAACATCTTTATGGTCATGGTAATTTTGATATGTATTGCTGTAAATCATGAATACCTTTATGGCTATACGCATTTTTGCGTTCGAATTTACTCATCCGATTGGTCAGCTCCAGAGGAGGTAGGATGCCGAAATTCGCTTTCATCGGCTGGAATTCATCCACCGCCACCTTGGTGATATACCGGCATAAGGCTCCGAGCATACAAGTTACCGGCAAGGTGATAACGGGTTTCCCTTGTAGAAGCCTGGCGGCATTCCAACCAGCCAGCAATCCGGTGGCGATGTTGCCCATATACCCTTCAACTCCCGTGATCTGTCCAGCAAAGAATAGGTTCTGACGTCCTCGAAACTGTAAGGTCGGTTCGAGCAACCTGGGTGATGCGATGAAGGTATTTCGGTGCATCTGCCCGTAGCGAACAAATTCTGCCTGCTCCAATCCTGGGATCAACCGAAAAACGCGTTTCTGTTCAGAGTATGTCAGATTGGTCTGGAAACCTACCAGGTTATACAGGCTCCCGGCGATATTATCCTGACGCAATTGAACAGCTGCGTAAGGCCAACGACCATTCCGTTTATCCTGCAAGCCAACCGGTCGCATGGGTCCGTAGGCAAGCGCCCTTTGACCGCGTCTTGCAATAACCTCGACCGGCAAACAACCTTCGAAATACTTCCTAGAACCCGCCTGTACACCAGATTGGATATCTTGTTCGAACGAGCGCATTTCAATCCGTTCGGCAACTATCAACTCTTCTACGAAGCGGTCATACTCCTCCTGAGTAAATGGGCAATTGATGTAGTCGCCTTCATCTTGTTCCCCCCGGTCATAACGCGATGCGCGGTATGCAATATTCATATTAATCGTTTCTCGAGCAACAATGGGAGCAATAGCGTCGAAGAAGAATAAGTGCTCTCCCCCGGTCAAACTGAGGATGGACCTGGAGAGAGCTTCTGAGGTCAAGGGACCGGAGGCAATGATGGCTGGCAAGTTCGGTACTTCCTTAACCTCTTCACGTACAATCCGAATATTCGGGTGCTCGGCTATACGCTTTGTGACCATTTGCGAGAATGCTTCTCGGCCTACGGCTAAAGCGCCACCTGCTGGAATGGCGGTTTCCTCGGCACATTCGAGCAGCATGGATTGCAAGCAACGCATCTCTTCCTTCAACATGCCGGATGGTCGATCAACCAGCTTTGAACCAAGCGAGTTCGAACACACCAATTCAGCGAAATCACCGCTGGTATGGGCGCCGGTAGGAACTTGGGGGCGCATTTCGAACAAAACTACCTTAATCCCCCGCTGCGCAGCCTGCCAGGCTGCTTCACTCCCCGCCAGACCACCACCAATAACGATCAATTCGGGTTGATTGTTCATCCACTCGATTCTACCATTCTCAATCTTCGAAACATTACCGAAATTAACCTGGCATATAACTTGCACCTTTCCCCAATAACCACTATACTTGATCTATTCCGGGGTGCTGTATGTTTCAATCTCACATTCACGTCCTTCGCCCACTGACGACTGCCCACCTGGCTCAAACCATGACTTTACTGAGCCTGACTGCGGTCGAGTTGCGACAGCAGATCGATTCTGAGCTGGCTGCAAATCCGGCGCTCGAACTGGTGGAAGAACGTCGCTGTCCAACCTGTGGGAAAGCCCTTCCTCCTCGCGGCGCCTGCCCAATTTGCAGTCGACCCTCGCTATTAGCCCCCAACGAACCGGTCGTCTTTATCTCGCCTCGGGAGGATTTCTATACGGGTGGGAGTCTCTCCCAAGAAGATATCCCAGAGGATAATTTTTCCACTGCGACTGAAGATCTCCCTACCTATGTACTTCGTCAAATCGCTCCTGAATTGGCATCCGGCGATCGAGGATTGGCAGCCTATTTGCTTACCCATTTGGACGAAGACGGTCTATTAACCACTTCACTTATGGAAGTAGCTCGTTATTTCCACTTTCCACTCTCCCGGGTAGAAAATGTCATCCGCTTGATCCAGCATGCAGATCCAATCGGGGTGGGATCTGCCAATCCCCAAGAAGCTTTGCTCGTCCAGTTGGAAGTACTGGGCGAAACCGGCACGGTGCCCCCATATGCCGAACAAGTCATTCAAGAAGGCATGGATTTGCTTTCTCGCCATCAATATTCCGAATTAGCCCACCTTCTCAAGATCAGCTTACGCTCAGCTCAAGACGCTGCACGTTTTATCACAGAAAATCTCAACCCATTCCCAGCACGTTCCCACTGGGGCGACAGCCGCCAACCTTCTGAAGCGAGCTCGCAAGTTTATACCCATCCGGACATTCTAATCAATTACCTCAACGAGTCTAAAGAAAACCAATTGGTCGTCGAAATTATCATGCCCCTCGGAGGTACTTTACGGGTTAACCCAATGTTCCGTCAGGCTATCCGCCAGGCAGCAGGAGATAAGGTCGAGGAATGGAAATCCGATCTCGACCGCGCATCCTTGTTTGTAAAGTGCCTGCAGCAGCGCAACCATACTATCCAACGCTTGATGCAGCGCATCGCTAGCATACAAAAAGAGTTTATTCTGCGGGGCGAGAAACATCTGAAACCGCTTACCCGGGCATCTTTGGCTACCGAGCTAGAAGTGCATGAATCGACTATCTCCAGAGCGGTTTCCAGCAAAGCGGTACAATTACCCAATGGGCGCATCGTGCCCCTCTCCATGTTCTTCGATCGTAGCCTGAACGTGCGCACCTATCTGCGCAATATCATCGAAACGGAAACGAAACCTCTCAGCGATATGGAACTGGTTTCCATGCTTGGGGATAATGGGTTCCAAGTGGCTCGCCGTACCGTCGCTAAATATCGCGCCATGGAAGGAATATTGCCCGCACACCTGAGGCAGCATCATAGCATGCAGACTGCATGACCAATGTAGCACCATCTCGCCCTCCTTTTCCAAATTCCTGGCGTGGCAGAACTCCAGGCTTTTTTGAGTTTAACCTATTGCTTAACCAATTGCCGGATCCCGCCCTGCTGGTTGACAACCACCGTGGGCAGGTTGTTTTGGCTAATGGACACTTCCTAAAGCTGACTGCCTATACGCAGGCTGAGGTCATTAGCGCAGATTTGGTTAGCTTGATGCCAGAAATCACCACCGGCTCCTTATCTCCTGGCGAGGAACTTAATACGATCCTGAACCGGCGCAATAGGGATGCATTGCCGGTGGTTACGCGTGCATCCGCCATGGACAATTCCAGCGGTTGGATACTTCTCCAGCTTACACCGTTGGCCGTGTACGAACAGAATCAAAGTAGCCAGCAACGCCAGGAACAAATGCTGAAAGCCTTCAATCAACTGGCTATATTAACCAATCAACCAGATCTTGGAACTAGCCTTGAAATGGCTATGCGCATTGGGCGCGATCTGCTGGATGCCCCTTTAATTTGCCTCTACCAGTCTGATCCGCAAACTACACAATTACATAAATCCGCTGCCTGGGAACCGCCGGATGCTCCCTTTTTCCCTGAAATCCTCCCTGCTTCAGACTTAATTCATTTAGAATCCCCGACCCTCTGGCTGCCTGGTAAAAAAGTCTCATCCGAGCTTCATCGCACCGCCCGCATTGCGAACCTGTCATTTATGGCCACGGTTCCTATCGGCCCGCCTGTCGCCAGATTTGGACTTCTTTCCGCGGGAGACAGCCGTACGACCCCTCCGGAGAATCTCCTTTCTTTATTGGAAATATTTGCGACGAATATCAATGCCGCTATTCAGAATTTTATCTTGATCGATAATTTGGGCCAGGTCGCCAACAACAATCATCGCTCAATCTCCGTTCAAAATGCCATTGCCGAGCACGCTCAAGAAGGCATCATAATTCTGAACCCAGATCTGACCATACTTGATATGAACCCAGCCGCAGAGCTGATCCTTGGTTATGCTTGTCAGGAAGTCATCGGTACCTCCGTCGATAGCATATTAATCGGGGCAGATACAATCCCTACTGCATTAAAATCTGCTATTCAAGGCATCCCCACTCATAACCTTGGCAATATCAACCTCCACCGCCGGCGCGGACAATCGTTTGCCGCCCACGTGCAAACTATTCCCGTTTTGGCAGGTAAAGAGTTGCAAAGTATTGTCGTTTTTCTATCGGACGTCAGCGAAAACGAACAAATCCGTGTGAGGACTCAACAACTTGAACAACGGGCGGTATTGGGCGAAGTAACCGCCATTTTCGCCCATGAAGTCCGTAATCCAATCAACAACATCAGTACCGGACTCCAGGTGATGGCTCTCAATCTCTCGCCCGAAGACCCCAATTATGAAGCCATCGGGCGCATGCAACATGACTGCAGTCGTCTGACTCATTTGATGGAATCGGTGCTATCTTTTTCTCGCCCGCAAGAATACAAATTTGAATCGGTAGATCTCAGCTTGTTGCTCAAGAGGATACTGGACCGTTGGGAGCCACGCATGGCTCGCGCCAACGTCAAGTCGCTTTTCCTACCTGGCTCCGATATCCCTGGGGTCAATGGCGACCCACGCGCCCTCGAACAAGTATTCACAAACCTGATTAGTAATGCTGTCCAAGCTATGACCTCGACGGGAGGGTCATTGGCGATTAAAATCGAGCAAACCCACCCACCTCAGGAGCACTCCCAGGTCGTTGTTGCATTTACCGATAGTGGACCTGGAATACCTGACGAAATCCGCGAACATATCTTTGAGCCGTTCGTGACAACAAATCCTCAAGGGACCGGTCTTGGGTTAGCAATTACCAAGCGGATCGTTACCGCCCATAAAGGAAGCGTTTCGGTCACCAGCTTTCCTGGGGGTACTATGTTCCAGGTCAGTTTACCGGCGATTATAGGAGATAAGGGATGACTGCAACCGTATTAATTGTGGACGACGAAGAAAATGCTCGTTTATTTATCAGTAATTTTCTCACCTCCCGCGGATATGAAGTCATAGGCGTTGCTACCCTGGCAGAAGCGCGGACAAGTTTGAAACGTGGCAATGCCGACGTCGTCTTACTGGATGTACAACTTCCGGATGGCTATGGACCGAATCTATTAGAGGAAACGCGAACGAATCCACTTCGTCCCCCGATTATCCTGATCACAGCTTATGGTGATATTGATATGGCGGTTGACGCCATGAAAGCTGGCGCCCATGATTTCTTACAGAAGCCGATCCAACTCACCCAATTGGAAGAATCGATTCAGCGAGCTGTGGAGATCATCTCCATGCGCCGAGAATTAAACCACCTGCGGACTACCCAATCCCAAGGCGCCAAATTCATCGTTGGCAAATCCACCCTGATGCATAGCGTAGTCAGTCAGGCTCAGCGAGCTGCGATTGCTTCAGTGTCTGTCCTCATTACCGGGGAAACTGGGGTCGGTAAGGAGGTCTTGGCGCAGTTTATCCATCAAAATGGTCCGCGGGCAAATAAACCTTTTATAGCCGTTAATTGCGCCGCCATTCAGAACACCATGCTCGAATCGGAATTGTTTGGATACGAAGCAGGTGCATTCACCGGCGCTGACCGCCGCAAAAATGGGCTCATGGAGGTTGCAGATGCCGGTATTTTGTTCCTGGATGAGATATCTTCCATGCCCATGGATATCCAGGCAAAACTGCTTAGAGCCATCGAAGAGCGGGCTTTCCGGCGGGTAGGAGGTACGAACTTGATCAGGGTGGATGTGCAGATTCTGGCCGCATCCAATCGCAAACTTGCCAATCTCATTAGTAAGGGCGAGTTCCGCGAAGATTTGTATTACCGCCTAAAAGTTGTGGATTTAGATATCCCGCCCTTGCGGGAGCGCAAAGAAGATATTCCCGAACTGGTCGGTTTCTTTCTTCGCCAATATAACGCCCGTCTCGGATTGAACATAACAGACATCACCCCGCGTGCCATGGAGGCTATGGTAGGATATGATTGGCCCGGGAATATCCGTGAATTGAGCAATGCCATCGAGCGGGCGCTGCTCTTTTGTGATGATCCGGTACTTGACCTGTCGCACCTTCCTTCTGACGTTCTAAAGCACGACCTCACCAACACCCCAAAGACCGTGTGATACCCGCCTTGGCACGCAACTTGCATCTAAGCCTTCTGATACTAAATTTCAGGAGGCTTTCATGTTATCCATCTCAGTTCCCGATTTTATTTTGACCATGGCGACCGGCATCTTCGCGATGGGCATTATTTCCCTGGCGATTGGCCTTTTCCTTTTGCTCTCCAAAGTAGGTGGCAAGGATATTCGCACGATTGCCCAACAGGCTACCAAATTAGCCCAGAAGGGCCTGGCTGAGGAAGTAGCAGGGCTGGTTGGTAATGCGTCGTCTCTTGTTGATGCGCTCAACCAATTGGTCCGCACTGCTGCTGGCATTGGAATTTTCCTCATTTTTGTAGCTTTTGGCCTGTTTGCCGCTGCCTACTACCTGGTCCTTCAGGTGATCACCACCGCGTGACCGGCTTGTGAATTTTCGT
>JAQTMA010000013.1:27910-38728 GCA_028714615.1 Anaerolineaceae bacterium
TTCGACAGAAGGACAACTCTCCTGGTTAGAACACATCCAATCGACTGGCGAGACTGTATTGGCAGACCGGCTCGCAAACTGTTTGCTGCGATCAGATGCTTCGAGAGCTCTGTTTGCAAGCCTGGCTAAACCCTCAAATTACTCACCGGTGGGAGATCCCTTGGTCCCAACCGAACCGGTGGAGTTCGCCCAAGTGCGCCAACAGTTGGCCAGCATGTTGCAAATCGCCGGTCGCCCAGGGGAAGCTCTGCCCCTCTTAGAAACAGCCCGCACAGTATTGCGTCATCGCCAGGCTAGCCTCTCCCTTCAGATCTCGCAATCTGCTGCAAAGCAAAAGAATCATTTGACCGCACTGACAGCCAGTGAGCAGGCTTTTCACCTGGCGCCCGACTCGACCCGCGCCCGATCTGAATTTGCAGCCGAGTTGGTGCGAAATGGTAGACCTGACGAAGCTGCCAGCCTATTGAAGGATTGCATTGACCAACCTGATTATTTGATCGTCGCTACTCAACTGGCCACTCGGAAAGGTGACTTGACATCGGCCCGCACCTATGCTAATCAATTATTTGACCAATTAATCCGTTCTAAGGCCAAATCAACCACAGCATCTTACTCGCTTCGTCAAATTGCCGAGCTAGCGCAGTCACTTTTGGATTTAAACCTTTACGAGGATGCAGCCACTGCAGCCGAAAAAGGGCTTCAATCATACCCTACCAGCCTGGAGCTGCTCGATGTGCTCAGCCAGGCTTACCGTGCTTCGGGACAGCCAACTCTGGCTGCAAAAGCAGCTTACCTGGCAGCTTCTATGGCTCCTCACCGGATTGAGCTCCACCGGTTATTAGCGGATGTGCTGGAAGAAACCGGTGATTGGATTGGTTGCCTGGGGGAACGTAACCAGGTGCTAAAAATGAATCCAGCTCCGTTGACTGATGATTTACTAGCCGCCGCCGCCAGCGCGATCAGGGCTGGACGCACTGAAGAGGCTATTGCTGCCTGCCAGGCGATCCTTGAGCGTGATCCCGATTCTGGATTGGCGCAGGCATATTATGGTGAAGCACTCGCGAAAAAGGGTGAAATCCCCGCGGCAGTACAGAGATTGACCCAAGCGACTTTGCTTGCTCCAGACCAATCCCAACCTTGGATTTCTCTATCGAACCTACACGAGCTTGCAGGTGACCACCGCAAAGCCATGGAAACACTGCGCTCAGCATCTCATGCTGCTCCACAGACCGCTGAAATCCAACTGGCTCTCGCTCAAGCGTGCCTGGCAGAAGGATCGCCATCAGAAGCTTTGCCGGCATTGCGCCGCGCAGTTAGCCTGGCTCCCCAAACTTCTTCTGTCGCACAGCGACTGGGGCAAACCTTATTTGACCTTGGTCATCTGGAAGAGGCAAGCCAGGTGGTAGAGCGGGCTCGCTATACCTGGCCAACCCTCCCCGGACTAGCTTTGTGCCAGGCGAAAATCCTGATCGGTTTGGGTGATATCCAGGCTGCAATCCCGGCTCTGGAAACAGTGCTCCACTCGCAGCCAAACGATATCGAGCCATACCTGTTATATGGTCGATCTGTCGTCACGTTGTCCGAGCAGGCATCGACCAATCCTGCGATCAGGCTAGATTTGGCCTCAGTCCGGCAGCACATGTTAAAAGCCCTGGCAATCGACTCAGAGAATTATGAAGCTCGCTTGTTGATGGCAGAAGTGCAGACAGCCGGCGGTGACTTATCGGAAGCGCTGGCAACTTATCAAGAACTTTCTGAGATGGAAAAAGCGAACGACCCCACCTGGAGCTGGCGCATTCACCTGGGGATGGGGCGTGTGGCCATGGATCTTGGCCAAATGGACACCGCGATTGCAGCTCTGCAGGAAGCCGTCCAGACTCGTCCGGATGATCTTCGCATTCACCAGGCGTTAGCTGAAGCCTATCACGCAGCAAACCTGACTGAGGAAGCCCTCATTAAGGCGCGCACTGCCCTCGGTATGGCTCCTCACAATGTTGCTAACTTGATCTGGTATGCTCGGATTGCCGTGGCGATGAAAGATGAAGGAGAGGCGATCAATGCTCTTGAACACGCGATCGAGCTTGCGCCTGAGCGGGCTGGCATTAGAAACCATTTGGCACTCGTCCAATTGCAGATTAATGATCGCAATGCCGCCCGCAAAACATTGGAAAGCATCCTCTCACTTGAGAATGTGGATCAAACCGACCTCCGCGCTACCGCCTCTCATTTTCTCGCGCTCGGTGATCAGAATAATGCCGTTGCCTGTTTGAAACAAGCTATCGAGCATACGCCTCAAACCTCTGCGGATCTGTGGGCCGAATTAGCATCCTTGCAACACCAAATTGGTGATCATCCCTCTGCACTGGATGCGATTCGGACTGCATTGGAAATCCGCCCATCCGATCCCTGCTTACATACCCTGCACGGCAATCTGCTCACCGCCGAAAACAAAACCCAGGCTGCAATCTCTTGTTACGAACAAGCCCTCAACTTATCGAAAACGGGAGAGGGATCACCCTCTTCAGCGGAGGTGTCAGGTTGGTCCTATCCTCCTGAAAACAACACCCCAATCCGGCTACATCTACAGATAGCTGGCCTTTTGCGGTCCACTGGGGATCTTCGATCAGCCCTCAGCCATAGTGAACAAGCGATCCATCTAGAACCTGACAACCTAGAAGCCCGTTACGCCGCAGCCGAGACTGCCTATTCGTTGCTCGAACTAGATAAAGCCTCCGACCTGGTCAATTGGGCTCCGTTGAATGCATTACCAACTGAATTCAACCCTGGAATGCCAGTTAGCCTTCCTAAAGAAATCACAAACCGACAAACAGCATTGCGGCTTTTGACCCTTCAGGCTGAATTATTTCTAGAAACATACAATCAAGACATGGCTCTAAACGCGCTATCTCGTGCAAAGGTCTTCTCATCCGATGATGCTCGATTATGCGCTGCCATGGCTCGAATAGCCGCCTGGAAAGGGGAACTGGCGGAAGGCTCACACTTGCTTGAAAACGCCATCGCTGGGTTACAGTCCTCGATTCATGAGGGAATTGATGGGCATCCAACCCTCTCCATCGCTGAAGCAGCCTTGGCCTTAGGCCAATGGAAAATTGCTATACCTTTGTTCCATCAGACAGCTCGTAATCTACCCCTTGAACCGCTGGCACAACTCGCTCTCGCCCGCTCCTTGGTGAAAGCCGTTGAGGCCCAGCGCGTTTATATGGAGTTAGGCGCCACTCAGCATGCTCCTGGGATCGAAAAGTGCGGCGAAGCAGCTTACCAACAATTTGAACAGGCAATCCTGGCAGCCAATCGGTTGAGCAACTCCGACCTTGTCGCCGTTTGGCACAAACGTGGTCAGGCTGCCTTTCACCCGGCAGAGAAGACGATGAAATCCCTTCAAACTATTGCCTCTACTCCCGATGATCTAGCGGCTCTGATGGCTGCCGGGCTGCTGGCAGATCGGGTGGTGCCGGTTGAATTAGCTGACCGCTTTCCGAATCACCCGAGCGTCTTACTCCAAAAGAGTCTTTCCCAGCAAAATGAGCACCCTGAAGATGCCTTCATCACCGCCCAAACTCTGGTGACGATCCAACCTGACCACCCTCTGTATCAGGCTTTGCTCGCGAAAATAGCGATGAAGGTCGCAAATCCGGTCCTGGCTTGTCAGGCGATTGAAGCTGCGTTGTCGACCTGGCCGGATGAACCCGCCTGGCATGCCCTGGCTGCTGAAAGCAGTGCCGCTTGCAATGACCGCCCACGTAGCCTGGACCATTGGAAATTAGCGTACGACCAGGATCCGGAGAATCCGGAATATGCGCATACTCTCGGTGAAGCGTACCTGCTTTGTGGAGATGTAACTCACGCCATTCAAACTCTCAATCATGCAGCCGATGCACAGCCCGACCGCCTGGAAACCTGGATTGCATTGGGAGACGCCCACCGGATAGCTGAAGATTATCCCCAGGCCATCGCTTGCGCCGAAAAAGCCATCAGCCTGGCCCCTAACCAGGTAGCCCCTATCCTGGCGAGTGGAGAAATAGCCCTAGCCGCTGGCGAACCTGATCTGGCCAAGGCGCGAGCAGAAGCCGCCCTCAGTCTGAAGCCGGGCCACCCCAAAGCGATCTTGCTAATTGCCCGCGCTCTGGTCCATCAGGGTCATCCTTCCGAGGCATTACGTACAGTTGAGACCGCCCTCGCCCAAACGATTGATTCCTTTGAATTATTGCTAGAACGCACTCGTCTGATCCATAGTACTCAGGGAGCTGCATCTGCACTGCAGGCATTGCAGGAACTTGCTCAACAATTTCCAGAAGAAGCTCTAGCCCAGGCTGAATTGGCTGCCTCTCTTGCTGAGGCCGGTCAGAAAGAAGCGGCTGAGAAAGCTGCCCAGGCAGCCTTATTATTAGAACCCGACTTACCCAGCCTTCATCTGTTACTTGGTCGCATCCAACGCACAAGCGGCCAATTAGACCAGGCCATCCATCACCTGAGCGAAGCCATCCGGCAGGACGGGCATAATATCGATGCCTACTTGGAATTGGGACGGACTCATCAAGACCGCCGCGAACATGACCAGGCTTTGAAGATTTATGAACAAGCCAGCATGATAGCACCACGTGATGCCCGCCTATTCTACCAATCGGGCCTGGCAATGAAGGAAATGAAAGATTATCCGAATGCCGAATTAATGCTCCGCAAAGCCGCTCAGTTCGCGCCTGAGGATCTGAATATTCGGCGCCAGCTTGCAGCCATGATCGCGATTAATTTGGTGCACAATCCTCAGGAGGCATCGATACACGAATGAAAGCACAAATCTCCGCACCCATTGATTTTGAGCGTCCTATATCACGTTCAACCGTGGTCTCCCTGCTCTACACTGCCTTGCGCTTGAAACAGTATCGTTTTGTGCGCCAATCTGCATTGCTCTGGTTAGCCACCTTTCCCGGTGATCTTGAAATAAACCTGGTTTTGGCCCAAGCTATGTATGGCGAAGAACGTTTCCTTTCTATCGCCACTATTGTGGATGATCTCTGTGCAAAAGATCCCGAGTTTTTACCTGCACAGCAATTGCGCGCCCAGCCTCAAATCACGAAAAACCAAGAGCTTCGCACAACCAGCTTTGCCAACCTGTTTGCACTAAATGGTAGCTCTCGTTCCGGCGTTACACTACCAGAGTGGGCTAATCTCACCTGGGAAGCTCGCCAGGCCTACCTGGCCGGCAATCTAGAAAAAGCTGAGCAGCTCATCCACCAGGCGCTTGTGACCGAACCACCCAGTCCAATCGCTGCAATTTTGCATATGCAAATCGCTCGGGCTGGCGGTGATCGGTCTGCGCAACATAACCTGGCCGAGGTTTATCATACCCGCTGGCCGGATTGTTTGCACTTCAAGCTCTACCTGGCGGAAACCTTAGTCCAAAGTGGCGATGAGGCTGGGTCTGTCTCTCTGCTGCACCAATGCGCTTCACAAGATGCTGTAGGTCAGGTAGCGACCCGTGTCTGGGGACAAACCAATCCCTACCGCAGTTTATGGCCGACCCAAATGGAAATTATGTTCGACATTCCGGTTCCGGCCACTCTGGCTGCCGCCATGGGTTGGAACCAGTTAAGCGGTGGCCCCCAACCTGTCGCCCAACCGGTAACCCACCACGGAGATCCAAAGGCGCCGGTTGAACCCAACCGTATGCCTGCCGATATGCTTCGCCAGATCCAGGATGAGTTTGAACGCATCGGGCGCCGGTTACGGCTGCCCGGAGTTGGTCGGACGGATGGACGCTTTCCCGTCTATGTGATCTTATCAACAAAGCGCGGCTTGGAAAACCTTTATGGACCGCAAACTGCCAGCGTATTACAGGTGGAAATGAAGAACCTGGCAAGCGCTATCCGAAAACAGCAAACTTGGGATGCCATTTCTTTCCTCCCCGATGATCCTAACAGTGCAGCTTCTAATGGTGTAAAACCGGTTCCTTACAACGATCCATGGAAAATCAAACTGACCCTCACCGATCTGGATGCTGCCTTGGCGAAAAAAGGGGAAATGATCGGCGCAGTGTTGATCCTTGGGGGGCCGGAGATCGTCCCCTTCCACCGTTTGCCCAATCCAACGAATGACGACGATCCAGACGTGGCTTCAGATAACCCTTACGCCAGCCTGGATCAGAATTACTTCATTCCCGATTGGCCGGTAGGCCGGCTGCCTGGTGGAAGCAGCTCAGATGCGGGCTTGCTCCTGGCTTCTTTACGCCGTTTGACAGCCTTCCACATCAAACAATCCGGTGCGAATTCGTGGTTCCGTAACAGGAATTTTCTTCGCAACCTGCTCAAGCCGATAAAGCGACTTCTTCCGAAAGCATTGCGCAAGAATGACCTTCTCCCCAGCTTTGGATATTCTGCGGCAGTCTGGAAACCGTCATCGCAGGCAGTTTTCCGGGCAATCGGAGACCCATCATCCCTTGTGACTTGCCCTCCGGCGAGTGGTGTGAAGGTTTCCTCTGCGCATCTGACTTATTTCAACCTGCATGGCCTTGGTGATGGTCCAGATTGGTATGGACAACGCGATGCCAATGATGCCAGTGGCTCTCCCGATTATCCTGTCGCGCTTAGTCCCAAGGATATCTCGCAGAATAGTCTCTCCCCTCGCATCGTCTACAGCGAGGCCTGTTACGGAAACCACATCGAGAATCTGGTCGAAGATCAATCGATCGCCCTGAAGTTCATGTCTGCTGGATGTCTGGCGATGGTAGGATCCACCTGCATATCTTATGGCTCTGTAACGACTCCACTCATCGGTGCGGATCTGCTAGGATCCCACTTTTGGAAGAATATCAAAGCCGGAAAAAACGCCGGAGAAGCCTTCCAGCAAGCAAAGATCAGCCTGGTCAACGAGATGAATAAACGTCAGGGGTACCTGGATGGTGAAGATCAGAAAACGCTCATATCCTTCATACTATATGGAGATCCGCTCGCCATTTCGGAAGAGTACGCCATTCGATCGAAATCAGTTACCCGTCTCCAGGAGCACCCGATAGTAAGAGCGATTAGCGATTTGATGGACGACAAGAGTGACCTGGAACCTGTCCCGGCGGAGATGCTCGGGAAGGTGAAAAAACTGGTGGGCCAGTATCTCCCAGGCTTGCAGGATGCCGAATTAATCATGAGCCCGCAACATGCGGTTTTTGATGAGGAAGGCCATGCTTATGCTGTTCCTCAGATGGGCAAGAAACAGGTTCCTCAACTGGTTACCCGTAATACTGTGGTCCGCTTGAGCAAGCGGGTGGAATTTGCCCGCCACGTCCACCATCATTACGCCCGGCTTACCCTGGATAGTAAAGGCAGGTTGTTGAAACTCACCATTTCTCGTTAATTCCTCTCCTCCTTGGACCACGCGAAGTGCCCCATTTTTAGCCGGGGCGCTTCGCCATTTTCAAGGGTGTTGATTTCCACCTTCAGCACAGCGCTCCAGCGAGTCATCGCCCTGCCGCCTCCCTATGCAGATCAAGTCGATTGTGTTAAACTTCCCCAATCAATAAGTGGCCACGTTTTGGCGTGGATTACTTTCCGCTCTTCGCCTGCCAACGGCAGTGTCTAAGGGCAACCCCGTGGAAAGGAGGATCCCAATGCGGAATTACGAAATAATTTTTATCGTCCACCCGGACCTCGACGAGAATGCCTTGACCGGCGTTGTTGATCGGGTGAAAAGTTGGATTACCGAGGCTGGTGGCGCTATTTCCAAAGTCGACCTATGGGGCCGGCGCCGGATGGCTTATTCCATCCGCAAGCAACGTGAAGGCCAATATGTTTTCCTGCAAGCGGAAATGGAACCGTCAACTGGCAGCGAATTCGATCGCAACATGCGTTTCTTAGAACCCGTCCTTCGTTTTTCAGTCATCGCGATCGACTGAACACGAGATTTATGGATGAGGATAATGTGCGTCGCTTCTCCAAGGAGATTGTAAGATGAGCCGAGGGTTGAACAAAGTTATGATCATTGGCCACCTGGGGCGCGACCCCGAAATGCGGTACACGCCCTCTGGTCGTCCTGTCACCACTTACACGGTCGCCACCAGCCGGACGTGGAACACTTCCGATGGTGAGCGTCATACCGAAACCGAATGGTTTAACATTGTCACCTGGGGTAATCTGGCCGAGATCTGCAAGCAATATCTGACCAAAGGTCAGCAAGTATATATTGAAGGTCGCCTACAGACCCGCCGTTGGGATGACAGTGAAGGTGTTAAACACACCAGCGTTGAGATCGTGGCAAGCGAGATGATGATACTTGGTGATCGCAAAGACGCAGTCCATAATAATCAAACCGCAGATACGCCTGCTGGAGAAGAAACAGAGGATGAGTTTCCCTTCTAATCCTGGGGAAACATCCTGAGTAGTTTTACTAGAGGAGAAAAATGGCCACAGACGATTCCCATGTGGAAAATGAACAACCGATGGGCGGCCGCAGGTATATGGCCCGCCCCAAAATCTGCCAGTTTTGCGCAGATAAAAATGCATTGATCGATTACAAACAAGCCGACCTTTTGCGACGTTTTATCTCGGAGGACGGAAAAATCCGACCTCGCCGCCAAACCGGCACTTGCGCCAAACACCAACGCGAACTGGCTCATGCGATTAAGCGCGCTCGACATATCGCTCTGCTGCCTTATACTAGCCAACCGTTTAGTGAAAGTCGCTAAGCCTGCCTACGGATAAGCATCAGGGGCATGGGATGCGTTACTCCATGCCCCTGCATTTATTCTCTTGAGGACTATATGGCAAAAACCCCAACCGCCAAAATTGTATCCAAAAAACATCTTGCCCGGCTGGAACGAGAGCGAATTCAAAATCGCAATATCATGATTGTCGGTATCGCGGTTCTGGTTTTGGTTCTCGCAACAGTTGGGTATGGAATCCTCGATCAAACGGTACTCTCTGCCCGGCGTCCGGTAGCCAAGGTGGCTAATGAGGTTATCACAACTCACGAGTGGCAGGTGCGCACTCGTTTTGCTCGCACTCAATTGATCAACCAATACAACCAAACTGCCCAAATTGCCAGCTTCTTTGGTAACGATCCGAATTCTGGAAGCTATTTTCAGAGCCAGTTGTCACAACTCAGTTCACAGTTGTCTGATCCCTCTGGTCTCGCCAGTCAGGTTCTGACCGAAATGATCGATGAGGTCGTTATCAAGCAGGAAGCCAAGAAGCTTGGGATTACCGTGAGCGCGGCTGAGATAGATGATGCTATGAAAACCGCCTTTGGTTATTATCCCAACGGTACCCCGACCCCGACAGTCACAGCCTCCCCATTTCTCACCCCGACCTTAAATCCCACCCAACTGGCTATCATCACCATCACACCGACTCCGACAACAGCCCCCACCGAAACCCCTGCGCCCTCCTCCACTCCCGGAGGTGCAACAGCAACCGTTGAACCAACTGTTCCAGCCACCCCTTCGGGACCGACACCAACCCTCGCCCCTTCTGCTACCCCCACCCAGTATACTCTGGCGGGATATCAGAAAGTAGTCGGTGATTACCTGACCACGATGAAATCAATAGGGTTAACCGATCAGGAGATGCGTTCCATCTTTGAGGTTCAGATCTTCCGTCAAAAAATGGTGGAATTGAAGACCAAGGACTTGAAACCAGAACAAGACGAAGTTTGGGCTCGCCACATCCTGGTTCCGGATATTGCTTCTGCCCAGGCAGTCCTCGAACGATTGAAGAAGGGTGAGGATTTCGGAAAAATCGCTTCAGAAGTCTCGATTGACACAAGTAATAAGGACAAAGGCGGCGATCTTGGATGGTTCCCGCACAGCGCTATGATCAAAGAATTTGCGGATGAGGCCTTCAAACTCAAAGTTGGTGAGATCAGCCAACCCGTGAAAACCACAGAAGGGTTTCATGTCATCCAAGTCCTCGGCCACGAAGTCCGACCATTGACCTCGTCCGAATTCTCCCAATATAAAAACCAGACTTTCCAGGATTGGCTGACCAGCACGAAAAAAGGTCTCACGATCACTACCTACGATTCTGTCTGGAAAGCGGCTGTCCCAACAGAGCCAGTATTCACTCCGAACAGCGCTGCTCCCATTGGTCAATAAACGTTAACAACATTGAGATCAATAAGCATAAAAATCAGGCGCTCTCACGAGAGCGCCTGATTTTTATGCTTATTGATCTCTTCTTACTTTACCATTTCGTCAGATATTTCATCCATGCGCAGACTGATTACCTGGCTCGCTGAGTCACGACCCATGGTGACGCCATAGATCACATCTGCTGCTTGAACGGTGTTGCGATTGTGAGTGATCACGATAAATTGCGTTGAATCGCTTAGTTCGTGGAGCAGATCCCTGAAGCGGCCCACATTGGCTTCGTCCAACATCGCATCAACTTCATCGAGAACGCAAAATGGAGTGGGTGAAACCTTCAACAATGAAAATACTAATGCGACAGCCGTCAGGCTGCGTTCACCGCCAGACAGCAAGGATAATCCTTGCTCACGCCTGCCAGGTAACCGGGTTTCGATTTCTATTCCGGTTTCCGTAGGGTTCTCCGCTTCCACTAGGATTAACCGGGCTGAGCCGCCGCCGAATAATCGGGTAAACATCCCCTTGAATTCTTCAGCCACCGCTTCGAACGTCCGGCGAAATTCTCGGCGCATCAATTCGTCTAGCTCCCCAATCACCACGCGTAAATCTGCATCCGCCGTTTTCAAATCTGCCACTTGACTGGTCATAAAATTAAAGCGGTCTCGTACCTCTTGATACTCCCTTTGCGCTTCTGGGTTGACAGGCCCCATCCGGCGCATCTGGGCGCG
>JAQTMA010000014.1:0-26174 GCA_028714615.1 Anaerolineaceae bacterium
GCCCCGCTGGGGCGTCTTGCTTTCACTGGGGCGTCTCCTCGGGCGTCTCCCTGCGGCATAATCAGGAAACCATCTCCTGATCTACCCCCGGCCTGCTTGGAAGGCGGGGATTACTCAATCGTTCTCGCCCAGAGCCGCAGGGACGCAGAGAAAAAATGGTTATAATCCTCTGCACCTCCGCGTCTCAGCGCGAGAACCTGATCTGCGCGAGAACCCACCCTTCCTCTCCCAACCAGCTCCCCCTTGTCAAAATAGCACATATATTCTATAATACCCATTCTCGTTCTTTACCAACCGCATACGCATGCCACGAAGCGAATCACAACCCCGTTCCCCTACCCCTTACCGCTTCTCCTTTGGGGATTGCCCTGTTGCCTCATTGCCTCATTGCCTCAATCCTCCCTTCGTTTCTTTTCGATTTTTTCCACAATATCGAATCATTTTAAGCTCAAAATCCCCCAATCGTTCCCAATCCCGGCAAAACGAATCCACGAATTCCACCGTGAACCCTCCGCCCACCCCGACGTGGCAACACCCGTACAAGGCACGGTGAGGTAGGGACGCTGTAAGAGAAGGTTGGGTTGCTCTGGAAAGGTCAGCAGGGTCATGAAGACCAATTCCCCCTCGATGGGATCGGAGTGCTTCTTTCGTGTGCCCCAGGCGGGAATCGCACCCGCAGCCTTGTCATCCCTCGATGGGATCGGAGTGCTTCTTTCGAGTGCCCCAGGCGGGAATCGCACCCGCAGCCTTGTCATCCCTCGATGGGATTGGAGTGCTTCTTTCGTGTGCCCCAGGCGGGAATCGCACCCGCAGCCTTGTCATCCCTCGATGGGATCGGAGTGCTTCTTTCGTGTGCCCCAGGCGGGAATCGAACCCACAACCTCAGCCTTAGGAGTGCTTTGCTCTGTCCATTTGAGCTACTGGGGCGCGCGTTGCAAATTATAGCATAGCCATTTTTGCCAGACAAGCCAGCGCACCGTTAAGTGTCACCGAACCTCACTAACTTCCCAATCCCCGTGATATTACGCGTGATCCTCGGCGCCCCGAAATACTCCACCGTGCCCATCCCGCTGATCGATACTTCTAGTGTGTCCACGGCGCGCACGGTTACCTTTGCCGTCCCACTGACTCTCACTCTGGCCGACTGGCATATCAATCCCCATGCCTGTACTGTGGCCGAACCGCTCACGGTGATCTCTTCTTGCATTGCCTTCCCGGTCAGTTCCACCTGAGCCGTACCAGAAATTGCCACCACCACCTTCTCCGCCTGGAGATCGTCCACTTGTATCGTCCCCGAACCACCCACTCCAAGTCGTAACGTGGACGAAGTGATGTGGTCCGATTCTAGCGTCCCGGCTCCGGTAATGTCGATCCCCAGAATTTCCTTCACGCTCAGGTGATAGACGATCGGGCGGCGCGACGTATCCAGGACGAGCGGGTTGCGATATTCGATCACCAATCGGTGGTTGTGTACATCCGTTGTCACGTAGGGAAGCACACTTTCCTCTGCTTCGACGATCAGCTCTTCCTCTTCGCTCTGCTTGACGATCAGATCGCCGAATCCTTTCAAGATGACTTCATTGAAGTCGTTTACAGGCCTTGGCTCCAGGATTACAACACCTGTCATATCTCTCTCCGATCTGCGTGCAACCGTTGCTACCAGCGCGGATGGACCTGCGCCCGAATGTAATGGTTGTAAATTTCACTGGCCTTCCTCAGGGTTTCGGCCGGTAGCGCCGGCATATCTCCAGCCCGAACATTATCCTCCACCTGGCTCACCTTGCGCGCCCCGGGAATGGCGCACGTCACTGCTTCGAACATCAGTATCCAGCGCAGTGCGAGCTGGGCAAGGTTCCATCCTGGTGGGACCAGATCGCGTAATTCTTCCACGACCTGCAGACCGGTTTCAAAATCGACCCCTGAGAAAGTCTCGCCCATATCGAATGCCTCCCCGTGCCGATTGTAATTGCGGTGATCATCCGGAGGGAACTGCGATTCACGGCTCATTTTTCCAGCCAATAATCCTGAAGCCAAGGGGACGCGCGCCAGGATGCCCACCTTGCGCATATACGCCTTGGGAAAGAACTCCTCTGCAGGCCGCATGCGGAACAAGTTGAAAATAATCTGCACACTCTGCACGTTGGGATACTCCAAAGCCTGCAACGCTTCCTCGACCCGCTCCACGCTTACCCCGTAGTAACGCAGCTTGCCTTGCTGAACAAGATCATCCAGCACTCCAAAAACTTCAGGGGTGAAGTACACCTCGGTAGGAGGGCAATGCAGTTGTAGCAGGTCGATTGCCTCTCCATCAAGATTCTTCAAGCTGCGCTCAACGAAAGCCGTCAGATTGGTGCGGTTATATCCCGCAGCAGTGTGCGGATCTAAGCGCCGTCCAGCTTTGGTTGCAATCAAAATCTCGGGGAACTGCTTGCGTAACTGAGCCAGCAACCGCTCGCTGCGCCCATCCCCATATACATCTGCTGTATCAAAGAAGTTAACTCCCAATTCAACAGCCCGCTGCAAAGCCGCCAGCGACTCGCGGTCATCGGTATCACCCCAGCCTCCCCCGATTGCCCAGGTACCAAAGCTGATCTCCGAGACCTTCCATCCAGTTCGTCCTAACAAGCGATAATACATTGGTGAACACCTCCCAGTTCCTTGCGATTATAGTCGAAAACCGGTCCGTGTATTATTCCGAAGTCAGGGAAAATCCTTGATATACTTTCTTGAACACATCATTCGAGGTAGCTCATGCATCCTGCCCCCTGGAAAGTGCTCTCATCTCATTATATAGCTCAAAACTACTGGATCTCGATCCGCGCAGACCGTTGTGAGACGCCTGGCGGCTACCTGGTCGATCCATATTTTGTCCTTGAATACCGACCTTGGGTCAATGTGGTAGCACTTACCCCCGAGCTGCAAGTCGTTATGGTACGGCAATACCGCCACGCGATAGGGACAACCGTCCTGGAATTGCCCGGCGGGATGCTCGATCCGCAGGATTCCTCCCCGTTGGATGCTATGCGCAGGGAATTGCTCGAAGAGACCGGGTACGCCGCTGAATCCTGGTTGGAAACCGGGATTGTATCCCCTAACCCGGCCAGTCACACAAACCCGGCTTATTCTTTCCTAGCGACAGGCGCCTTCCCTGCCGTCCAACCTCACCCGGATGACACCGAAGAAATTGAGGTTGTTCTGCTACCCCTGGAAGAGGTCATCCACAAAGCCCTCGCGAGTGAGCTCGTGCAGAGTCTACATATAACCGCATTGTTCTTCGCCTTGGACAGACTGGGTCGCCTCTCTACCTGAATGAACCCGAATATACACTTTGACAAGAGTTTAGAATCTCGCCCAATTAATATGACATCCGCGCCAGACGGTTTAGGAAGATGACGCCTTTTCCTCGTCGATCACTTCCACTACATCCAGATCACCCGTCGTGATGGCTTGTTTCACCTCCGAGATGGCTTTCGTGACTTTAATGTCTCGAGGACAAGCCTCAGTACAGTTAAATATTGTTCGGCAGCGCCACACGCCATCCGGCTGCGCCAGAACCTTCAAGCGTTCGGCTGCTGCTGTATCCCGGCTGTCGAAAATGAAGCGGTGCGCATTGACGATGGCTGCTGGGCCAACGTACTTTCCGTTTGACCAGAAGGAAGGGCAAGCGGTGGTGCATGCGGCGCAAAGGATACATTTGGTCGTATCGTCGATCTTCGCCCGGTCTGCGGGCGATTGCAAACGTTCTTTCCCGTCAGCGGGGATGGGTAAATCGCTGATGAAATATGGGACCACTGCTTTGTAATGGTTGAAGAAAGGCCCCATATCCACGATCAGGTCGCGCATTACCTTCAATCCCAACAATGGCTCAATCGTGATGACATCCGAATCCAGATCCTGAATCAGGACCTTGCAGGCCAACCGGTTGCGCCCGTTGATGCGCATGGCATCCGAGCCGCACACCCCATGCCCACACGATCGGCGGAACGAGAGGGTGCCATCGGTAAACCCCTTGATGCGTTCGAGTACGTCCAATACGCGGTCGTCCGGATCCACCACCAGTGTATGGCTGTCATAATGCGGCTTTTGTTCAATAACCGGGTTGAAACGGTAGAGTTTGACGGTGATTTGCATGTCAGCAGGCCTCCCCTAATAGACGCGTTCCTTGGGTTGGTATTTCGTGATTGCCACTGGTTTGTATCCCAATGTCACCTGGCCTTCTTTGAACCAGGCCAGGGTGTGCTTGAGCCAGTTGACGTCATCACGTTTGGGGTAGTCTTCTCGAGCATGCGCCCCACGACTCTCAGTCCGCGCCAGGGCTGAGACAGCGGTGACCAGCGCCAGGTCCAACATGTTGCCGGTCTCCCAGGTGTTCGCCAGTTCGGTATTGAATGGCTTGCTCGTGTCTGTTACGCGCACATGGCAGAAACGCGCCCGCAGCTCCTGGAGCTTATCGATGGCCTGCTGGATGCCTGCTTGCGTGCGGAAAACGCCGACGTCGTCGAACATCACCTTGCGCATCTCATCGGCAAGTTGCGCTGCTTTTTCAGTCCCATCGCCGTTGCGTAATGCACCCAGTTGCCTTTGGGTAAAATCCTCCGCATCTGCGGATATCGGCGGGAATTCAGCACTCTGGGCATACTCCGCTGCATTGATGCCGGCATGCTTACCGAAAGTAATCAAATCGACCAGCGAATTTGTGCCCAGGCGGTTGGCGCCATGCACCGAAACACAGGCGCACTCGCCCGCCGCGTACAACCCCGGGAAGACGGTATGCTGGTCATCGATCACCACTCGGCCATAAATATCCGTGGGAATGCCACCCATCGCGTAATGCGCAGTGGGTTGGATCGGCATTGGCTCTTTGGCCGGATCCACATTCAAGTAGGTGCGGCAGAAATCGGCAATATCCGGGATCTTGGAAAGGATCTCGTGCTCCGTCACCCGATAGGGTGAACCATCCGGGCGGGTGCGTTGATCCAACTCGGCGTAATGGTTGATCGTATCCGGTCGAGCATCCAGGAACACGTAATTTTTACCTTTGATGCCGTTCCCTGCCTTAATCTCCAGGTAAATCGCTCGGCTGACGACATCCCGGGAAGCCAGGTCTTTGACGTGGGGGGCATAACGCTCCATGAAGCGCTCTCCCTTATCGTTGATCAACACACCGCCTTCCCCGCGCACCGCTTCGGTGATTAAAATACCCAACTTGAGGATCCCGGTCGGATGGAATTGGAAGAATTCCATATCTTCCATGGGAATGCCCCGTCGCATCAGCACCGCCGGACCGTCACCGGTGAATGAGTAAGCATTCGAAGTGATTTCCCAAATTCGCCCCCAGCCACCCGTCGCGAAAACCACTGCCTTGGCGTGGAAAACGTGCACTTCACCGGTAGCGAGCTCGATTGCAACCACCCCTGCCGTTACCCCATTCACCAGCAGGACATCGATCACGTTGTATTCATCGTAAAAGGTGATGTTATTCTTGATGCATTGCTGATAAAGGGTCTGCAGGATCATATGGCCGGTGCGGTCGGCAGCGTAGCAAGCCCGCCGTACCGGTTTCCCGGTAACATTATTGGTATGGCCGCCAAATGGCCGCTGGGCGATGCGCCCATCCGGCGTCCGTGAGAAGGGCAGCCCCAGGTGTTCGAGATCGTATACCGATTGAACCGCCTCGTTGCACATGAATTCAATCGCATCCTGGTCGCCCAAGAAGTCGCTGCCTTTCACGGTATCATAGGTATGCCACTCGGGATGGTCTTCTTCCAGGTTGCCTAAAGCCGCGCCGATACCTCCTTGGGCTGCCCCGGTGTGCGAGCGGGTAGGATACAGTTTGCTCAGCACGGCCGTTTTCGCGCCACGCGAGGCATACAGTGCGGCCATCAAGCCAGCCCCACCCCCGCCCACGATGATCACTTCAAATTGGTGCATATTCGTCATGGTTGCCTCCCTTAGCCTGGCTTGCGTACGCCGCCGATGATGGCCACTGCACCGATCAAGGTGATGATCGCCCAAACCGCCAGCAGCGCCCAGCTAATCATCAGTCTGGCGCGGTCACTCTTTACGTAATCCATCAACACCTGCCGGAAACCGTTCATCCCATGAGCGAAGGCAAAGCCCAACAGGAGGACGTCATAAATACGCCAGCCAACGCTCGCCCAGCGCAAGGCAACGTAATCCAGGTTGATTCTGTGGACACCTACCAGAACATCTTGCAGAATAATATGACCCCAAGCCAGGGGGATCAGCAAGAGAGCGCTGTAGCGCATCCATTTCCAGGCAATCGATTCGTAGGTTTGCGGGACGTGTACTCGCCGTACTTCGGATTTACTTCGGGCGGCTGTCTCCATGATAAGGCTCCTTATCCTCCGAACAGGCCAAAGTTGTTGATCAGCAGGTTACGCGCCATGATAACCGCCGCCGGCGTCCAGATTATCAGGACGATGATCAGAGTCCAGATGGCCGAGCGCCTCTCGGATGGGATCACCCAGTTCTTCGGGGCGATCGTATCGTAGAACGCGATGCGCAGGCCGTTCACCCCGTGATAAAACACACAGAAGATCAAAGCCAGCTCTCCCACCCCAAACAGCGTTGTCCTGTAGAGCCCAATTGCTTCTGAATACAAACTTGGGAAGAAATACACCGTGGCAGTATCAAGGATGTGGATCGCGAGGAATAATAACGTCCCTAAACCGGTGATGCGATGCAGCAAGAAGCTATACTGTCCTTCCCGCCCGCGGTATCGGGTATATCCAGTCAGAGTCGTTTTAAGTGCAGACACGCATACCTCCTTTGGATAAATGATCTTGGAAAATTGTATCATCAGAACATATTTGGTGCTACAAAATGTGTCATTATTCTCCAAGATGTCGAAAATCCAACCAGGCGTGATAACTTGGCATTCCCCTGCTTTGCATGATAAGATTGCCCTCAATAAAAAAAAGGAGATAAAACATGGCCAGATGGGTGGCAGTATTTATCCTTGGGGTGAGTGTGCTTGGGTATATCGTTCTGCCTATATCGGTACAAGTACAAGCGGTCGCACCCGTCAGCCTGGATAAAATCGAGGTCAATTTGTGGCCCGAGTATGACCGGGCTGAAATGCTGGTCATCGACCACATCTTCATTGCGGCAGATGTCAGTCTTCCGACCTCATTGACTCTGCGCATCCCGGTCGCGGCAGGCGATCCCTTCAACCTGGCCTTCCGCAATACTGACGGCCAGCTCTACAACCTGATATACACCCGCCAGACCTCCGGCGAATGGAGCGAGGTAACCTTTAGCACTCCTACCAGTGAGATCCAACTGGAGTATTACGACCCCGGCCTGACCAAGGATGGCGCTGATCGCTCCTACACCTATACGTGGCCGGGCAGTTATGCCATTAAAACCATCCAGGTGCAAGTGCAACAGCCAACAGGCGCGACGGATATTAAACTCAACCCAGAAGCCGGTAGCCCGATCCCCGGGGCGGGGGGAATGGCTTATTTCACCTCAAGTCTTTCTGCCGTCAAAGCCGGACAATCCTTCACCTACCAGGTGAGCTATCGGAAGGCGAATGACCAGCTCAGTGTCCAAAACGGAAAGGTCGTCCCATCAGTGCCCATCACGACCAATACCCCGGGGCGCGCGACCCTGAACAGCATCTGGTGGTGGCTGTTGGGTGGGATTGCCTTGCTGATGATTGCCGGCGGAATTGGATGGTACTGGCGATCGACCCGCAAGGCCTCCACTGAACCTATCCGTCGGCGACATATCTCGTCGCGTGAACGCATCTCAGAGCCGTCCGGTGGCGATTCGGTTTACTGCTATCACTGCGGTAAACGCGCTTCATCCGGGGATGTCTTCTGCCGCTCGTGTGGCTCACGGTTACGCCGCGAGGAAATATGATCAAAGCGAGCGTCCCGGTGCCCAGAAGATGACTCTATCATCTTCGCTTATGGCATTTCTTACCCGCTATTGTCCAAGGTCTCATGTTAATTTAATCTAATACGGTAAAAATGAGGTTAAAATGAACCCTCGGCTGCCCAGATCCAATCCGGATGATCGCTGCTCCAGCCGCACGTGGTAACCCTTGGAGGTTTTGTGCACATGGAACAAACAATCCCAGTAAGAACTAGGTCGGGCAACCGGATTAAGTTTATCATCGGCGGCTTGTTGATTCTCGCTGCTGTGGTTTACTTGATCTATTCATCGACTCAGGCCAACGCTCAATACTTCTTGACGGTAGACGAGCTGAACGCCAAGGGAGCTGCAATCCTTGGCCGGGATGTGCGCATCTCTGGAGCTGTGATCGGCAATACCATCCAGTACGATTCGAAGACATTGATGCTGAGTTTCAGTGTGGCAAACGTCCCGGGTGACAACAAGGAAATTGACGCCCAGGGTGGGTTGGCAGCCGTTTTGCATGCGGCGGTGATCGACCCTAACCGTACCCATCTGAAAGTCATCTATAACGGCCCCAAACCCGACCTGCTCCGTGACGAAGCTCAGGCGATTATGACTGGAAAGATGGGCAAAGATGGGGTGTTCCATGCCAGCGAGCTGCTCTTGAAATGCCCAACCAAATACCAGGAAGCGGTCCCCAGCCAGGTGGCAGGAAACTGACCCACTGCTTGACCGATTTTGGAACCAGGAACCACCGGAGAATTCAATGGTAGCAAATTTTGGCTTCGGCGTACTGGTGATCACGTTCGTGGTGGCGCTTTATAGCGCTGGCGCTGCTGTTTACGGCGCGCTCAAGAACAGCCATACCTGGGTAGAAAGCGCCCGCCATGGCATGCTGCTCACCTGGCCGCTAATCACTTTATCCGCCCTGAGTATCATCACTTTACTGCTCACCAACCATTTCGAAGTCCAGTATGTTTACGCCGTCACAAGCCGGGCGATGCCTACCTACTTGCGGGTAACCGCTTTGTGGGGCGGGCAGGCGGGCTCCTTGGTGTTCTGGAGCTGGCTCATGTCAGCTTTCGCTTCAGCCGTGACTCTGCGAAAATGGCAGCGCGACCGCGAGTTTTTACCCTGGGTGATCGTCGTAGCTTGCGTGACCCTGTCTTTCTTTTTGGGGCTGAGCATCTTCGTGGAAAATCCCTTCGTTCGCATCTGGCAAACTCCGATGGGCCAACAGGTCACTTCTATGTTTGCTCCAGCAAGCGCCACCCTGCTTACCCCGGGTGACGGTCAAGGTCTCAACCCGCTGTTGCGCCACCCCGGCATGATCATCCACCCACCTATGCTCTACCTGGGCTTCGTCTCTTTCGTTATACCCTATGCCTTCGCCGTAGCCGCTCTGGTGACCGGGCGCACCGACGACCGCTGGATCCGCCTTACCCGTCGCTGGACGCTGGTCGCCTGGTTGTTCCTTTCTCTTGGGCTGCTGTTAGGTGGACGCTGGGCATACGACGTCCTCGGTTGGGGCGGCTATTGGGCCTGGGACCCGGTTGAAAACTCCGCCCTGATGCCCTGGCTGACCGGCACGGCCTTCCTACATTCGGTGATGATCCAGGAGAAGCGAGCCTTGTTTAAAAAGTGGAACATGGTGCTGATTATCCTGACCTACGATCTGGTCATTTATGGCACGTTCCTGACTCGCTCCGGTGTGCTCTCCTCCGTACATGCCTTTGCGCAGAGCGCCATCGGTCCGCTTTTCTTTGGCTTTATCGGCCTGACATTCGTCGTCTCGCTCGGATTGTTGCTCCACCGCTGGAATGATCTCCGCGGTCAGGGGGAGATGACCTCATTGCTCTCACGCGAATCCGTCTTCCTGGGCAATAACCTGCTCTTCATGGGTATTTTCGTCGTCGTCTTTTGGGGCGTCAACTTCCCGATCATCTCCGAGTTGTTCACCGGACAAAAGGTGACCGTGGGACCCGAATGGTACAACCGCGCCACTGGTCCATTATGGGCAGGATTGCTGCTGCTGATGGGTGTGGCTCCCCTGACCGCGTGGGGCCGTTCCACTGCTAAAACCCTGGGGAAAGCCATCTGGAAACCGTTACTAGCCTCCCTGGTCATTTTGGTAGCCATCATCGCGTTGGGTGTGCGCAATATCGGCGCATTGCTCGGGTTTTGGCTGGCCGCCTGCGCAGCCTGCGTTACGGTTTACGAATTTGCGCGAGGCGTTATGGCGCGCCACCGCCGCTCCGGCGAGAGCTTGCCCCTGGCTCTCTGGCGCCTGGCGGGACGCAACCGCCGTCGCTATGGCGGCTATACCATCCACCTGGGCGTCGTTCTGGCTGCCATCGGTATCATTGGAATGCAATTCTTCCAGACCCAAACCCAGGGGACCATTCCGCAGGGCGGCTCACTCAAATTGGGAGATTACTCGATCACTTACCGTTCCCTGGCAATCTTCGATACAGCCGATGACCGGAATGTAGCCCGCGCTGTAGTTGACGTTAGTAAAAACGGCCAGTTTGTCGCCGAGTTGCACCCGCGGCGTGATTATTATTACGCTTCTCAGCAACCTATGACCATACCAGGCGTGCGGAGCACGATAGAGGACGATCTCTACGTGATCCTGGTCGATTGGGAGGACATTTCCACGCAGGGAGCAACCTTCAAGGTATATCACAACCCTTTGGTGAACTGGCTGTGGACGGGCGGTTTGATCTTCCTGTTAGGCTCGCTCATTGCTGCCTGGCCAGATCCGGAGCGCGAGCCCGAAGCAATTCAAGAAGCGCGGCGCAAAGCCATCCCTGGCCAGGCATGAATCAACAACACAATGGATGCTTAAGGAAACATTGACCCGATGAAACGCCATATGCTTTGGTTTTTTTTCCTGCTGGCAGCCGCTTCCGTCCTTTTTTTCACCACGCAGGTAAAAGCACAGCAACCTACTCCACCAGTCACGGATGACCAGGTGAACGCGGTCGCCCGGGAATTATATTGCCCCGTTTGCGAGAACATTCCTCTGGATGTCTGCCCGACCACCGCGTGCGCCAGGTGGCGCAATCTCATCCGCTTGAAGCTGGGGGAAGGTTTGAGTAAGCAGGATATTAAAGCTTACTTTGCCCTTCAATACGGAGACCGGGTGTTGGCTACTCCCCCCGTGCGTGGGTTGAATTGGGCGGTCTATATTCTCCCTCCATTATTTTTCCTGGGTGGTGTAGCGCTCCTCATCTCAATCTTACGGCACACGAGAAAATCGCTTGCCCTGACTGAACCAACCCTACAGCCTCCGGTAAATGCTCAGCACGCGGACGACTATACCCGGCGCATCGAAGAAGAGCTGAAACGACGCAGCTAATTCCAGTCTATTACGAGCCCATAGCCCGATGGAGTAGATATGACCGAAGTTCAAACCGAAATTATGCAGACACCCACATCCACCCGCCGTCTACCACCCTGGGTAATCGTGATCGCCTTCGTGCTCTTGCTTACCTTCCTGACCGTGCTCGGTTTGGGTTTGCAGCGAGCTCAACAGGGCCCGATCACCAAAGGCCAGCTCGTTCCCTCGATCGAGCTCACCACCTTTGAAGGCAAGCTTATGCAAACCAAAGAAATGTCCGGCAAAGTGATTGTGTTGAATTTCTGGGCCTCCTGGTGCAAACCTTGTGAGAGTGAAGCTGCTGACCTGGAAGCCGCCTGGAAGTTCTACCAACCGGGAGAACAGGTCATGTTCCTGGGAGCGGATTACGTGGATACCGAACCCGAAGCGAAAGCCTATCTGAAAAAATTCAACATTACCTACCCAAATGGACCCGACCTGGGTACGCGCATTTCTCAAATGTTCCGTATTCGCGGTGTCCCGGAGACGTATGTTATTGACCGAAACGGTAAGCTGGCGTATATCCAGATCGGACCGTTCGCCTCACTGGACGAGATAAAAAACGTGGTCGATCCTCTGTTGAAATAACCCAAGCGGGCCACCGGAGTCAAATATCCTTCCGACCGAGGTCCGTACCAATCAATTTGAAGCGGAGAAGTGTAATTCATGGATTTAGGTTCCTTGCTTTTGATTGTGGCCGTGCTCGTCCTGGTGGGGCTCTTCATCAGTCGCCCATTCTTCACCCTGCAACCGTCAACCGATGAGGCTGTTGGCACTACAGACGAGCAGGAAAGCCAGCATTCCGCGTTAATGGCTGAACACGAGCGTACCCTGACCGCTTTGCAAGAGTTGGATTTCGATTTCGCCCTGGGGAAAATCCCACCAGAAGATTATCCGGAGCAACGCGCACTTCTATTACAAACCGGCGCCCAGGTTCTACGGCAATTGGATACATTCCAGGCCCAGACGCCTCAAGAGACCGCCGAAGACCGCCTGGAAGCAGTCATCACCGCGCGCCGGGCGGATGCAGGCCAGGATGGAAATATCAACCCAAGCATACCGGTGATCTCCACGGACGATGCCGACCTGGAACGCTTGATCCTCTCCCGCCGGCAGGCTCGCCAGGAAAAAACCGCCGGATTCTGCCCGCGTTGTGGCAAACCTGTCCAGAAATCCGACCTGTTTTGTCCGAAGTGCGGCGCAAAACTTGCCTGAATCGCACCAAAATCAACCATCCTCTCTTGAGACGATTGCCTGCATGAATCCTTCCCGACCTTACCTCCCTTTCCTCGTTGCCAGTCTGCTGGTTGTTTTGCTATCCGCTTGTTCACTTGCCGAGGATATCACCCCTCCCCCAGGTTTCCAGGAAGCGCCTACCCAGGCGCCGCCGACCTTTACCGACCTCACTTACCCTGTTTCCGCAGCGGACCTGGGCAGAGGAGCAACCTTATATGCTGAAAAATGCGCTCCGTGTCACGGCGCTACCGGGTTGGGTGACGGACCTCAAGCGGGCCAGCTCCCGGGTCCAGTAGCTGCCATCGGCACACCTAACCTGGCACGGGCATCGAAACCTGCGGACTGGTTTACCATCGTATCGATTGGTAAAATGGATAAATTCATGCCAGGCTTTGCCGGGAGCCTGGATAACCAGCAGCGTTGGGACGTTGTGGCATACGTATATTCCCTGAGTCAACCGCAAGATGCCATTGCCCAGGGTAGAGCACTCTACAGCGAGAAGTGCTCATCCTGCCACGGCGTTGATGGAAGCTCAGTGCCATCGGCTAACCTTTCGGAGAGCGCCGCGCAGAGCCAACAATCCTCTGAGAACTTGTTCCAGGCAATTAGCAGCGGCAACCCACCTGCCATGCCCGCATTTGCTAATGACATAAGTGAAGACCAGCGTTGGAACCTTGTTTCCTACGTGCGCTCCCTCAGCCATCTGATGAGCCCTGGTGTACTGGCTGTATCCGGAAACCAGCCAACTGTAATCGTAGCGACGCCGCCAACTGCGATAGCCACAAGCACGCAGGCAACACAATTAGCGGGTACTAGCAGTCCTTCGGCAGCTTCGTTCGTCGACATCTCCGGTAAGGTCGACAATGGATCAGCCGGAATCTTGCCCGCCAACCTGACCGTTACCTTGCATGGGTATGACGCGATGCAAGAAACCCTTACTCAGACGACACCGGTTGCTCCGGATGGGACCTACCACTTTACCCAGGTGGTTAATCCCAGTGGGCGGGTTTTTATTTCATCGGTCAATTACAAAGGCACTACCTTTAACTCGGACGTATCCCACACTCAAGCAACTGGAGCTACCCCAATTGACCTACCGGTGACGATATATGAGAGCACAACCGACGCGGCATCGGTGAAGATCGACCGAATGCATGTCTTCTTTGATTTTAGCCGTTCGGGCATCGTTCAGGTAGTTGAGCTGTTTGTAGCGTCAAATCCCGGGAAACAGGCCATCGTAGCGACTGCCCCAACCCAACCGGTCTTGAGGTTCCTGTTACCCAAGGGCGCCAACAACCTTCAATTCCAGGATGGCACACTCGGGCAGCGCTACGTACAGACGGACAATGGCTTTGGGGATACTCAAACCATTCCCCCAGGCGACGGCACATACCAGGTGCTGTTCGCCTACGATCTGGCTTATGATCGCAAGCTGGATATCACTTTGCCCGTGACCCGGCCGGTGCAATCCGGGGTGGTCATGGTGCCGAAAGGCAACATCCAGGTAGTCGGCAACCAATTACAAGATGGCGGTGAGCGGGACGTACAAGGGACTACTTTCCACTTATATACAGTGGACAACCTGACCCCCGATAAACCGCTGACACTGACGTTGAATGGCGCTCCCAATCCGGGCACCCAAGCTTCCTTGATCAGCGGAGGCTTATCCCCCTCGCTGCTTATCGGAGTCGGTGGGCTGGCTGTCGCTTTGTTACTGGCCGGATATTGGTTTTTTCGACAGCGCAGGGTTTCCCCCACAGTTGAACCTATACCCGCCAGCTCGACTAGCGCCAAACCCGATGCATCCGAAAATGCCGATACGCTAATCGATACCATCCTGGCATTAGATGATAGTTATCAAGCCGGAAAACTGCCTGAAGTCGCCTATCGCGAACGACGCGCCGAGCTCAAAGCTCGGTTAGCGCAGGTGGTAAATCGGGGATAGCTGTATGATTGCAGTCCGTCACCTGATCAAGCGCTTTGGACCCAAAACAGTGCTGCATAACCTGGATTTTCAGGTGGATAGCGGTGAGTTCGTTGCTATTCTGGGTCCGAATGGGGCGGGGAAAACCACCTTATTACGCATCCTATCCTCTCTCTCCCGGCCGACGTTAGGGGATGTGCGTGTGGCCGGTTTCTCGTTGCCCGGCCAGGCGGCAGAAGTCCGCAGCCGGTTAGGGGTCGTGTCACATCTGCCCCTGCTCTACGGGGACCTGACCGCCGAAGAGAATCTGCGCTTTTACGGACGCATGTATGCCATCCCCGGCCTGAAAGAGCGGATTGACGAAGTTTTGGAGCTGATCGGGCTGGCCCCCCGCCGGCGCGACCTGGTGCGTACCTTTTCGAGAGGAATGCAACAACGCCTGGCCATCGGGCGAGCCGTGCTGCACGATCCAGAGGTGATGCTTTTCGACGAGCCCCACACTGGCTTGGACCAGGATGCCTGCGCCATGCTGGATACCGTCTTGCGCCAGGTAGCCGCTCGCGGGCGCACCGTGGTGATGACCTCGCACGACCTGGTCCGGGTTGCCGAACTGGCCGAGCGTTTTGACGTGTTGTCTCGTGGGGTGATCCAAGCGTCGATCCATCGCGAGAACCTCGTCCCGGATGGGCTGCTGGGTTATTATCGCCAGGCGCTGGAGGCCGCTGGATGACACCGCCACCTTCAGCGCCTGCCGCACTGCCAGAGGCACGCCCGAAGGCGAAAGCCGGCAGCCTGGGTACACCCTTTCTGCGGGCTATGACGGCCGTGGTCTGGAAGGACCTGGCTGCCGAGCTCCGTTCACGCGAGTTGATCTCGGGTATGCTGGTATTCGCCGTGCTGGTGATCCTGATCTTCAACTTCGCTCTGGAACTGGATGCCGCCGCGCGTGCTTCGGTCACTTCCGGGGTGCTTTGGGTGACTTTTGTCTTTGCCGGCACGATCGGTTTGAACCGCTCAATGTCCATCGAGAAAGATCGCGGCTGCCTGGATGGATTGCTACTAGCACCCGTCGACCGCACTGCCATCTATTTCGGCAAAGCCATTGGCAACCTGGTTTTCATGCTGCTGGTTGCAACCATCGTCCTGCCGTTATACAGCCTGTTGTACAATCAGAATTTGCTCCAGCCCGGGTTATTGTTGGTGGTCATGCTAGGCTCGATCGGGTATGTAGCGATCGGGACCTTGTTGGCCAGCATGGCTGTTCAGGCGCGTACGCGCGATATGCTGCTCCCGATTTTGCTGTTCCCAGTGATGGTGCCTTTGCTGGTTGCGGCCGTAAAAGCCAGCAGCGGTTTTCTGCAGGCAGCTCCGATGGATGAAATCCAGCCCTGGATCAACCTGCTCATCGTTTACGATTTGCTCTTCACTGCCGTTGCATTCATGGTGTTTGATTATGTGGTTGAAGAATAATACAGAAGGAGTTAGAACATGGTTATGAAGTCTCGTGCACTGGCGTACCTGGACGTCTTTTCGATCATCTTGCTGGCTGTCGCTACCATCCTGGTCTTCTTTTATGCCCCAGAAGAAGCGGTTATGGGGTTGGTACAGAAAGTGTTCTACTTCCACGTGGCAACGGCCTGGGTGGGTAGCCTCGGATTTCTGATCGCCTTCATCGCAGGCATCGCGTACCTCCGCACCGGCAAACATGGCTGGGACTTGATCGGCTTTTCGGCCGTGGAAGTTGCTATGGCATTCTTACTGATCACCATCATCACCGGCTCGATCTGGGCGCGCCCAGTCTGGAATACCTGGTGGACCTGGGATCCACGCCTGACGACCGCTACGGTCATGGAGTTGGTGTATGCGGCGTATCTCATGCTGCGCTCCGGCATCGAAGATCCCGACCGGCGCGCCCGTTTTGGCGCGGTGTATGCCATCATCGGTTTTCTCAGCGTACCGCTCACCTTTTTGTCCATCCGCATCTTCCGCACCATCCACCCGGTAGTAATCGGGGGGAGCGATCCAACGGCGCAGGGGAGGTTTGATATGACCCCGAAGATGTTGACAACCTTCCTCACCAGCCTGTTTGTTTTTTCGGTCGTTTTCGTTGACTTGTTATGGCATCGCGTCCGCTTGGGTCGCCTGGCCGATTCCGTTGAGCAGTTGAAGCTGAAACTGATTCAATAAGAGAGGAGACAGAAATGTTATTTTCGCTGCTGCAAACCGATCCCACTCCGGACACAACCGGGTATATGATCGCCGGATATGCGGTCATCTTCGGAGTCATGCTGATCTACCTGGTTAGCCTAATCGTGCGTGCCCGTAACTTGGAGCAAGAAATGGATGCCCTGGAAGAAATCGACCGGAAAAATGCTAGCGCTCAGTCTATACCGTCCGTCGGAGCGTCCCAGCATCGAAACGCCTGATCTGCGGGGGGTAGAGAAAAATGAGATAAAACACGCTTGGGCTCATCAGTTAAGCGGGGAGAAGAGGTTCTCTTGCAATAGCGGCAGAGGATTCTGGGTGGTCTTCCCCACCCCGTGCCCCTACTACACCGCTCCAAGTGGATTTGGGCTGAGGAAATAATTTCGTAGATCGTGTATTCGTTTTGCCGGAGGTGCAAACGAATGGGGGATTTTGAGCTTGAAATGATTCGATTTTGGAAAAAAAACGAAAAGAAACGAAGGGAGGGAGGGATGAGGCAATGGGGAAACGATTGAGAGAGTGGGTTCTCGCGCAGAGCCGCGGAGCCGCAGAGAAAGAGCATTAATTATTTCCTTCCCTCCGGCAACAAATACCCGGGATGGTCCTCAGCCCTTCCCACATCCAACACCCAGTTCCAGGTTGAGATTCATGGATTTGGGAGGTTTGACCAAACCCCGTGCTCCCAGGAGACAAGTAGAATGTGTATGCAGTTGGTAAAGAACGAGGAGGACTATGAGGACTATTATAGAATATTAGTTCTGTTTTGACAAGGGGGAAACAGTTGGGAGGGGAAGGGTGGTACCTCGCGCTTAGTCGTCACTACCAGTACGAAAGAATGAACGGTGAGAACTTACTTGTAACCCAGGTAACCTTGCCTGGTGTTACTGATACCAAGGTGCGCCTCCCGGTGAAGGCATCCTTGCCTGGGGTTCTTGGTATGAGAACCCCAGGCAAGGATCCCGATAAGGCGCCGGGACGATGTGCCTGGGCTACAAGAACACGCTGTATTGTTCACCGTGTCGCACCAACGGGATGGTGTTCTCGTGGAAGAACCCCAGGCAAGGATCCCGATAAGGCGCCGGGACGATGTGCCTGGGCTACGAGTTTGTCGCAACCCCAGGCAAGGATTCCGAAATGGCGCCGGGACGATGGGTCTGGCTACTACCAATATGCGCCTCCAGGTTAAGACACACGAGACACCGGGGGACGGGGATGTGAGTGGATTGGGAAGATCCGGTTTATTGGCCCGTGAATGTTTGAAACAGAGAAGATAGGATGTTCGGATCAGCAAATAATACCAGGTAAGCCAATACCCCGACCACTGCCAGAATGGCCAGAATTAATACCACCAGGATCGTGGTCTGCGCTCGGGTCAGCCCGCGTTTGGTCGCAGGCTTTATGGTAGCCTCCGGTTCAGAGCTACGCACTTGAGCCGGCTCAGGAGTTACTGGAATTACGGGGGCAGGCATGGCAATTGCTTCCGGCGCTACCGGTCTTTCCCGCCTGGCAGGTCTGTCTTTCGGTTTGGCCAAGAAGCTGGATAGGCTTTCGATGGTATTAGGGTTATTGGGGTTGATTTCATTAGCCTTTTTCAGGCAATAACGCTGCTTCTCCGAGTCATCCAGGCAGGCCGCCAACCACAACCAGGCGGTGTCATTTTGTGGATCCTGGGTAACATACCGGGCTAATAGGCGCGAAGCAACCGGCCGGTTGCCCTCACGTGCATAATCGATAGCCTGCTGGAGTTCATTGGAGGTTTCCATAGGATTCCTGGACCGAGCGGTGTGGTTGGATAAGATAGGATATTCCGGTTGCTCCTATAGTATAGGCTAAACCTTGCAAAAACACAATTATTTATGATTATATTGAGCAGACTCGGCTTTTCCTTGGACTATCCTGTCATTTATGGTATTGAAATAGTCTTTTCATAACGATGATTCCCCGGTAAACGGCAACCAATGCCCCCTTTATCCGCCCCATCGATCTCATCCTAGCTACTTTCCTACATTTTGCCCAAACCGATCCGCATTTGGTCGTTGCAAAAAAGAAAGTGATGGCTTTGATGCACACAATTTGAGAACCTTCATTAAAACGCTAGCTTGTCAGGTCCGTAGAATGAAATAGAATATGGAGTGCAAAGAGTGAAATGAATTCACCAACATGGTAGGTTGAAGATAATGGAACCTCATGATGGAGGTCCACTATTAGCGGTCAGGAAATTAAAAGTATCCAAACAAAGCAGATGATCAGATAGCGATCATTTTATGGGAAATCTATTGATTTTGGGTGAGGCGGCTGGTGGAAATACCCTCAACTGAATCTCGGTATGCATGAACAATATTAAGATACTGATTTACAGCATTATTCAATACCTCGCACAGATTTTCAACTTCAGCCGGGTCAGAGTGTTTAACAATCTCCACCGTTTCTTCCACTGAGTTTGCAGTTAGCGCCGAAATTGATTCCATGACGAAATTGGCGGATGTCTTCGCGAAATTCTGTTGTTCATTGACAGGCAGGGTGTCCGGTTTCTTCTGCGAGATACTATCGAATATAAAATTGGCCAAAAACAGCTCGACAATGTTTGGGTCAAAGTGGGTTCCAGCTTGTCCCCGAATGTAATCATAAGCCTTTTTTTCTGGCCAGCTAGCTCGGTAAGGTCGATCAGAGCGCAGGGCATCCCATACATCAGCAACTGCAAATAATCTGGCCGCTAATGGGATCTGATTACCCTTCAAACCTCTTGGGTATCCACTTCCATCCCACTTTTCATGGTGACAATAAGGGATATCCAGGGCGGGTTTCAAGAAAGCGATTGGGGAGAGAAGCTCAAAGGAGTAATCTGAATGTTTCCGCATGATTAGCCATTCTGCTTCTGTTAAGGGTCCTGGTTTTAGTAGGATGTTGTCCGGTATACCCATCTTGCCAATATCGTGTAAGAGCGCCCCCCGGCGAATATGAACCAGTTCCTCGCCGTCTATCCCCATCGCTTTTGCTAGTCCAATGGTAATTTTTACGACGCGCTGGGTGTGCCCTTCAGTTTCTTTATCGCGTAAATCCAGTGCCCGTGACCAGGCCTCGATGCTCTCATCGTATGCCAATGTAAGTCGATTAATCGACTTTTGAAGGTTGTCAAACAATTCAACATTATCGATTGCGATAGCTGCTTGACCCGCCAATGTCACCAAGAAATTCTGCCAGCTCTCATTTGTAGATAATTGCGACCGGTTGAAGATCTCTAACAATCCCTTCAAAGTTCCTTTTGCAATTAATGGCACACCGTAATACTCGATAAACTTTTCCTCGTTCAAATGTGGTGAGGCATTGAAGAAATCTTCTTGTTCGGCTAAGTTGGATATATGGATGGTTTGACGTAAATCGGCGGCTCTTCCGGCCAAGCCTTGACCCAAACGAAGGTCTGAATGTTGCAATGCAGACGTATTGAACCCGATATTAGCGACAAAACTCAGACTTCGAGAACCGGGGTTGAAAAGCAAGAAATTCGCAGCATCCACATTTAAGTGTTTTTTGATCTCCGCTAGGATTACTTCTGCTGTGACATGCAGATCCAGGCTTGCACTGATTGTTTCATCAATCTTTCTTAGCGATTCAAGACGGTCCACCTGCGTTTTCGTTTCAACCATTAATTTGGCATTTTCTAAAACAATAGCACCCTGGTTGGAGAAGAGCAAGAGCATTTGTTCGCGTATGGAGGTCAAGAAACCTGGTTCGGGACTCATAATACTGAGGATGCCAATTATCTTCTCACCGACCTTCAGTGGGGTTACCATTACTGATCGGATACCTTCCCAATCAGATATATCAACGGACTGCTTGTTGGTGTCTGAAATATAAATCGATACTTTGGAATGAATTGCTTGTGTTAATAAGCCTCTACCCTCTATTCCAGCATTCGTCTTTGTGAACTGTTTTGAGGTTGCAAAAGAAGTAGCACACAAGGTTAATTCATCGTCTGGTTGAGTACACATATATAAACTGCAAAACACATCTCCTAATTCTTGTGTAATGGTATCAACCATCAATTGACACAATTTCGCCAGGTCAAAGGAAGTACCCAGGATCAATGAGTTTAATCCACGGTCAATCATCGCCAATTGAGTGTTTCTGTTTTTTAGTTCTGTTTCACTATTTCGCAGCGTGTTTTCCATGTGCTTCCGTTCGATGGAATGAAGAATCACGCGCCTAAGCAGGTCGCCGTTGAATTCCCCTTTGATCAGATAATCCTGTGCCCCAACTTGCACCGCCCTTAAGGCCATTTCCTCGTCATGTAAACCAGTCAGCACGATAACTGGTACATCAAGGGTCTGGGATACGATATTTATTAATGTGTTTAGTCCCTGGCTATCGGGCAGACCAAGGTCCAATAAAATAATATCCGGTAATTCCCTGGACAAAGTTTCTACTCCAGGTTTGAGCGATTCGACATGAATGAGTGAATATTTTCCCGGGCTAGATTCCTTTAATAATTCACTGATTAAACGTGCATCCATGGGATTGTCTTCTACGAGCAGCAATAGAAGGGATTTATTGTTCATCACTCCTCCAAGACTTCCCCTAAGCAATAGAAAGGATCTCACGTCAGTCCAGGTATCTGAATATTCTATTGTTTGGAGAAAGTTGTATCCGAACCTGTAGATCTTACGAACTGGTAATATCTTTCCAATTATCGATTATGCACAGGTAGAAAAATCTGTTAATCATTCGAGTTAGCTTTATTCGATGGCAATTTTACGATTGTGAACCAAAAATCCTCAACCGATCTCACAACTTCCACGAATTGATCCAGATCAACGGGTTTTGTAATGTAACAATTAGCATGTAAATCATAGGAGTTAATCACATCTTCTTCTGCCTTAGAGGTGGTCAGAATGACTACCGGAATGCGACGTAGAACTGGGTCAGTCTTGATTTCGGCAAGAACCTCCCTCCCATCTTTCCTCGGCAGGTTCAGGTCGAGGAGAATGATATCCGGACGAACTTCATGAGCATATTTACCTTCATGGTTTAAGAAAGCCAGTGCTTCTACACCATCCTGGGCAACAAACATGGTATTAAGCACTTTCCCTTCTTTCAAGGCCTCACGGGTTAAGCGTACGTCACCCGGATTATCTTCTACCAATAGAATATCAATAGGTTTCACAGATGTGAGTTTCTTCATTATTTATCTCCTCGATTGGGAATAGTAAAAAAGAAGGTTGATCCCTTGCCCGCCTCGGACTCGATCCAGATGCGGCCGCCGTGCCGTTCTACAATACGTTTGCTGATTGCTAAACCGATCCCGGTCCCCTGGTACTCTTCACGGCTATGCAATCGTTGAAATATGATGAAAACCCTGTCAAAATATTGGGGGTCAATGCCGATGCCGTTATCCCTTACCGAAAATACCCAATTATCTTGTTCGATTAATGCGCTAATATGGATTGTTGGCGGATTTTCGCCATGAAATTTAATCGCATTACCTACTAAGTTTTGGAACAACTGTTCAATCTGTACCTCATCGGCTAATAATTTGGGTAAGGGATCGTTAGTGATTACTGCATTGGTTTCCTCGATAGCAGGTTGAAGCATTAATAAAACTTGTGAAAGCACCAAATTACAATCTGTAGGTGCAAATTCCTTACCACGAGTTCCCACCCGTGAATATGCCAGCAAATCATTAATGAGTGTTTTCATACGTCTGGATCCATCAACTGCATAATTGATAAACTCCAATGCATCTCCATCTAACCGGTCCTTATACCGCCGCTCCAATAATTGCAGGTAGCTTGTGACCATACGCAGCGGTTCCTGGAGGTCATGAGAAGCTACATAGGCAAAACGCTCCAATTCAGTGTTAGATCGTGCCAACTCTTCATTCGCTTTGTTAAGTGAATCGTCTGCTTGCTTGCGCTGGGTGATATCACGCGACACCCCCATTACGGCGGTAATCTGTCCCGAATCTTCGTAAATAGGAACAAGCTTTGTATCTAGCCACACGTTCCCACCCGGGAAGATCATCAAAGATTCATTCGAGATCGGGATTCCGGTATGCAGAACCTTGTCTATCTTCACTTTTTGATCATCCACTACGCTTGGGGGAAACAGGTCGGTAAGCTTCTTCCCAGTGATGTACTCGGCGCTCGTCCCAAATTGTTTGGCAGCTAATTGGTTGACATACTGAATGTGACCATCTCTATCGATGACGAAGATCATGTCAGGAGATGTTTCTGATAAAACCTTGTAGCGTTCTTCACTTTGCCTGAGTTCTTCTGTACGTTCTTTAACTTTTTGCTCAAGCTCTGCGGCCCAATTGACCAGTTGCGCTTCATTTTTTTTGAGGGCAGTGGCCATTAGGTTAAATTCGTTTCCGAGTACCCCAAATTCATCATCCGAATGGATCTGAATACGATAGTCTAGATTTCCCCTGGCGATAGCCTCTGTTCCCTGAACAAGGCGGTGGATCGGTTGGCTGATGGTCCGAGCCAACCAGAACGCCAGGCCACAGGTAGTCAATAATGTAATCAATCCAATAAATAAGATCGAACGTCCGAAGGTACGAGCTGAAGAAAATGCTTCTGCCTGATCCAATTTAACCACTAAGCAAAGATTTCTTTCTGGTATCCAACGGTAAACACCAATGACTGGTATATTGCGATAATCATGATAAAGAGCTACACCACTGGTATGAAGTAAGCATCGATTGACAGCTTCCGTATGGACCCCTCGCCGCATAATTGCCAGATCTGCCATCATCCTAGGTTGAGTGACAAATAAGTTAGAAGTATTTACCAGAAAAGCATCATCAGTTTTATGCAAGCCAGTTCGGCGTGCTATAACCACATTCATGGCGGCTAGATCCAAACGGCCAGCCAACACTCCCAGCAGCTTTCCATCCTTTGAGAGTATTGGTGCAGAAATGGTCATAGCTAGTCTGTAGAGGGCTGGCGAAAAGTATAAATTTTGTATGTATGATCGGGTTTTTCCATTAATGAAATATGGCATCTCCTCTTTAAATGTGTTCTCTTCTTGCGGGTTTGTTGAAACGATAACTTGTCCATTATCTGGTTCGATTATTAGTAACTCCAGGTATTTCTGCTGGAGCCCAACGCTTGGCAGTAAATTCCTTACTATATCGTCATGGGCTAACTTAGCTTCTATACTCCCTGCCGGATTGTCTGACATAATGGCTGTATCACGAATAATAGGTGGTGAGTTAGAAATAGCAATGATACCTGCTTCGAGATCGGAGACCCAGTCATTTAGCGCGGCTTGTTTCTCGATGGCTGATGAAAGCAATTCGGATGTCGTCGCTGATTTCAAGGCAGAACCACCAAGTTTATATGCAAAGAAGCTTGCAGAAACCAGAATTAAGAACGCAAAAAGGACAAAGACAATTGTAAGTTTGGTTGTAATACCGAGATGCATTTTCATGAAACTTCTCCGTAGATTAGCGAATCTACAAGCATAATAGCTGCAGACCACCCGGCCAATTATCCCTAGCAATCCATCCTAATTTGAAGAAGCTCACTCGACAGGATAATCAGATTTTAATAATCCAAATCCGTTTCACCATATAATATAAAATCATGCAGTTAGGCCTTACCATATTTACCAATACCCATTGGTTTACTTGGCATAGATTGTCTCTAAAAACTTGGTGGTGTACACCTGTGTCACATCCATCGCGGATTGCAATACATGCTGATCCCGAAGCGTTTTCTCCATTCCTATCCAAATCTCCGGTTTCATCCACCCTATATAATCTTCTCCTGTGTTGATTAATGGTAGGCTTGAGGTCATGCGGAGATATTCGAGATCAGCGTCCGCCTTCGGGTCAAGTTTCGCCACCATTCCACTTATCTTCTCGGGATTTTCAACTGCAAAAGTCCAACCTTTTAGGGAAGCCCGCACAAAACGAAGGGTTAACTCTGGATTGGAATTGATAGTTTCATCGGTGGTGATCAGGGTGTCGCCATAAAAATGAACCCCATAGTTGTCTGGATTAATGAGATTTATCGGAATACGTTCTTGTTGAATGGCAATGACCATTCCATTGATGAACCCTCCCCAAACCGGTACTTCACCGGAAGCAAACATTTGGATATCTGATGGAAGAGTAACCTCGCTGTACTGATCGGGGGTCACTCCTACGCGGGTGGTCATCGCATGAAGTGTTGCCAGGAGGGTGCTCGCCACGCGGATCTTTTTTCCGATGAAATCCTGTGGGCGGGTAATACCCGATTTTTGTAGACTGAAGAAGACAGTTGGGCTTCGGCGGAAGATCGTGGCGATGGCGCGAAGCGGCATTCCTTGCGATCGAGCCACAATCAATTGGTCTGCAGAGGCAGTTCCGAATTGGGCTTTTTTGTCGCGGACAGCGGCCAAATGGTCAATCTCGGGGCCACCCTGAATAAAAGTGACCGCGAGTCCCTCAGCAGCATAATACCCCTCTTGGTCTGCAGCATAAAGCCCAGCAAATTCAGCTTGGTGCGTCCATTGGAGTTGTACTGTAATCGGAGTTAAAGCGGGTGGTTTGGTTGCCAGTGACGAACAAGCGGAGCTGAAGGAGATGATACTCGTCGCAACAAGTAGTAGCGTACATGCTTTATTGGCGGACATGGTTTCTCCCGGAAAAATATTGACTCATCAAAAAAAATAATTACTTGCTGCATCCGTATTAGATGTCTTCACAAATGTGACTTTGTGGAGGAAAAATTTCCTGGCTATTACGCTTGAAGTTCGGATTGGTAGATTCATAAATATATTACTTCTGGCCAAAGGTGAATGTATATTTATATTAATTCCGCTATTTCATTTACCTCAAATAGGTTCGGCAAGCGAATAATGGGGTGGAACTACAGGTTTTCGAAATGATTATTTCGAGCAATTGTATTGGTGCAAGTGCAATGCCAAAATAGTATGGAAATGATAAATTATCGTCAAGCCTCGAGGAAAAATGGGGTCGTGAATTCATTGTCACATGTTCGTCGACATTGTACAAGGGGTAGTAGCTTAGAGACACTTAACAGTATCTGATAAGTCCTATTCTAGGCTGACCAAATGCTTCCCAGTAATCCAGCGCCATTATTAAAAGACGGGGGGTGGTCACGTCTTCTGCATAATCAAACTACATCCCACCCATAGCTACCTAACCGAGAAGATACGTTTCATCACGTTTACGGTTATCCCCCATCTCCATTGTGGATCTAGTTAGCGGTACGAGCTATCCTATCTAGCCATTTCTCATTTATTGTTTGTTTATCACTTCAAATATCATCTGAGCGCAGAGACAATGACTCGCATAACCGTAGGGTGGATGCGGATCTGCCTATCGAGAACTTCTTTGTCCCTTGTGCAATAAATCGAGGATACCCCGTTCACCTTCCAAACGGCCTATGTTAGCGAAACCTATATAGGAAAAGCAGGGATCGGGCGAATCGCGCCGAGCCCGGTTGAGCAGCTCCAGACTGGCCCTCCGTTTATGAACACTGAGATCGCGGCCAAATGTAACCAGGAGCGGCGCCCAAATCTTCCATCTTG
>JAQTMA010000014.1:26274-38687 GCA_028714615.1 Anaerolineaceae bacterium
CATTTTTGTGAAGCGGACGGGCATAGATCAATGCCCCAATCGTCCAGCCGCATGGGCAAACCCCCTAAGGAAGATACCGCGTCCACCATGACCAGGGCTCCATACCGGCGCGCAATTTTCGCAACTGCCTGGATGGGATTAACCACGGTAGTGGAAGTTTCCAGATGGACCAAAGCAACCATTTTCGCATCCGGATGCTCCTGGAAGGCGGTTTCGAACGCTTCAGGGCTTAAGGGATCGCCCCATTCAGCCTCAACTGGAACAATAACCAGTCCGTAACTTTCGGCGATCGATTTCAATCGGTCGCCGAAGAAGCCGTTCGTCCCGATTAGAACCTTTTCCCCCGTTGAAAGCGCGCTACCCAGGCAGGCGTCGATGGCAACTGTCCCAGAACCAACCATGATGAAGACATCGCCCTGAGCGCCGTAGACTTCACGCAATAGTGCCAGGGTCTCATGATAATATGCGGTCCAGGCAGGACCATAATGAGCCTGGACAGGACTACCCATAGCTTCAAGCACATCCTGAGCCGGTTGAATCGGTCCCGGGATCATTAATTTGAGAGATTCCTGTTTCATCAAATCTCCTTCATCCCCATCGTTTCAGGGTCGTAGTGCACCCGTACACGTACAATAAATCGATCGATGGCACCAAAGCGGTATTTGTAATCCTCATCTCCGCGCATAAAATCGAATTCTTCGCGTCCGTTCTCATTCGCCCAACGCAACAAGTCGGCCAGCAGAACCCATCCTGGTGAGTACTCGTTGAAACGCCGGTCGAGTCCCGAGTTATACATCCAAATCCGGTTAAGATAGTCCAGGCCGAGATAGGCAGCGGCTTTTTCGCCGCCAATTTCAAGGAAAGACAATAGCAAGCAGCCTTCGTCGAAGGCGCAGCGAATGACGAGTTGCATCTGCTCGCGCATCGCGGGGGTTAAGAAAGCCGCCTTTTCCGGGTCCTGAGCCATTAGCTCTATAAACGCCTTGCCTTCGGCTTCGAGCGTGTTGCTATCTGCAACAACATACCAACGCGCGGGTTTCTCGCCTGATTCCACCCGGCGCATCTTCCGGCGAATCTCGTGACGCTGTTTCTTATCCAGGCTTGCCAGGTAAGCGTCCCAATTACCCGGAAGGGGAATAAATGGGGAATGTTGAAGCAGTTCTTGTTGATAACCCCAACCTTGCTGGACTGCTGTTTTCTCCAACACGGCGAGTGTGGGAGAACTATCCAAGAGGTTATACCAATCCAATACCTGCCAGGCCGGTGAATCCAACGCGCGGAGAAAAGGTAGAAGGCCTTCAATAAAGGCAGTCAGGTCAACCTCGCGCACAATCACATCCAAATAATCCGATATCTCGATGCTTCCCAGCAGCATGAGGGCAGGAATGCCTTCACGATTGGGTGTAAAGAACAACGGCGCAATCCCAACCAGCCGCTCACCTTCTCTGGCAATGACAACGGCTAACTCGCCGTCCTTCCATTCCCCACCACCCCGCGTCTGCCACCATGTTCGCAGGTATTCGTGGCGCAAGAAAGGGACGTGGCTGGTGCTTTCATCCAGTAGTGCATTCCACTCCCGGGCGATTTGATTCATCTCTTCGGCGCTGCGCAGTAGTTGATATTTCATCCGTTTCCCATCCCGAATCATCATTTGGTGGATCGAATTATACTCGAGTCAACTCTCGGGTATAATGACATTGAAATCCAACCCAATCCCACTGGATGCCCCGTGTTTGACATTAACCTGCTAACGCTTTCTGAACCGAATGACCAGGCCCAACTGCCCGGCTTGTTGGCAGCCAATACGCCCCGCCGCACGGCTCGCGGCCGGGCAGGCGACCAGATCGTCTTGCTGTTGACTCAATCGGGGAATTTACCGCTCTCCTCGGATGAACTGGGTAAGCTGCTCGATCGACTGGTCCAGACGTATTTCAAAACCAGCGGACCGGTCACTGCCGGGTTACGGTCAGTGGCTGAAACTCTCAACCAGGCGCTGCTCGAACGCAACCAGCGCAAATCTGCCGCCGGCAGCCAAACGGTAGGCTTACTTAATATGGTTGTCGTGCATTCAGACAAACTCTACCTGGCGCATGCCGGTCCGACGCACAGTTTGCTACTGGCCGAGAATGCAGTAGAGCATTATTTTGAGCCGCAAGCCTCGATTAAAGGCCTGGGATTGAGTCGCAATCTCGTACTGCGGTTCTACCAGGCTGAGATTGCTCCCGGCGACCTGGTATTGCTATGCCCGGATCCGCCCGTTGGCTGGACCCCGGCCAGCTTGAGCGGTAGCTCCACACTGACCAAATCCGCCCTGGCTGAGCGCCTGCTGAATCCACAGCCAGCTACTCTGTCGCTGGCCATCGTGCAACTCACTTCCGGTACAGGAAAAATCAGCGGTCCCGAGCGCCTGGCGCCCAGCCTGGATGCGCTGCGCATGGAAGCTCATGCGGTAGAAGCACCGCCGGCTGTAGATACAGTGGAAAAATCGGCGACGGCAGCGCGCGAAGACATCCCTACCGTCCCCCCCGAGAACCGAACGGATGTTGTCGATATCCAGCCGGAGTCTGGGCGTTCCATACGGCGAAGCCGCGCCAATCGACCTGCACCCACCCCAGAATCTCCGGAAACCCCCAGCACTACCCCGAAAGACAAACCCAAATCATTCTCGGCGAAACCCACCTTCGGGCGCCTGTGGCGAGGCGCCCGCCGGATTCGCCAGCGCACTAGTTCGGCTACGCGCAGCTTCTTTAGCTATTTGCTGCCCGGGCAAAACGGCCAACCCGGCAGCCTTTCCTCCGGGAGCATGGTTTTTATTGCCATTGCAATCCCCGTGGTGATTGTAACCCTGGCCACGATGGTCTACTTCCAACGCGGGCGCGCCCAGCAGTTCCAGGAATATTTTTCGCAGGCACAGAACGCTGCTCATCAGGCAGCCAACCAGACGGACCCGGTCACTTTGCGCAGCGCGTGGGAAACGACCTTGCTCTACCTGGACAAGGCGGAAGCCTACCAGACAACCGACGAGTCGCATACACTGCGCCAACAGGTGCAGACTTCCCTGGACGGCCTGGACGGGATTACCCGCCTGAGCTACCAACCTGCCATTGTTGGCGGGCTGGCAACCTCGGTTCAGGTCAGCCGCATGATCGCCACCGCCAGCGATTTGTACCTGCTCGATAAAACCACCAGCCGGGTGATGCGCGCCATCCTGACCGGGCGCGGATATGAGATCGACAATACCTTCCGCTGTGAGAAAGGTACATTCGGCAGTTATAAAGTTGGGGACATCCTGGACATTACCGCGCTCCCCAGAGGCAACGAATTCAAAGCCTCCATCCTGGCATTGGACGCGAACGGCAACTTGTTATATTGCATCCCTGGCCAGGCTCCCCTCTCCGCTCCGCTGGCTCCGCCGGATAGCAACTGGGGAAAAATCACGGCCTTCACCTATGATTCTGGGACGCTATACGTGCTGGACCCGCAAGTCAACTCGGTTTGGATGTATGGGGGTAATAACGCCACCTTCTCGGAACGTCCACAGCCATTTTTCGATACGAATGCTCCTTCCATGGCAGACGTGATCGACCTGACGGTAAATAACACTGACTTGTATTTGCTGCATGCGGATGGACACCTGACGCTCTGCACCCTAAGCTATACCACTACCCCCACGCGCTGTACCGATCCCGCCACCCTCACCGATCCACGCCCAGGACATGCCAGCAATGTGCCGGTGATCCCAGGAGCGCAATTTACGCAGATCCAGTTTACCCAACCACCCGATCCATCCTTGTATTTTTTGGACCCCAATCAGGCGGCAATTTTCCATTTCAGCCTGAGACTCAACTTGCAGCGTGTCTTGCGCACCCAGGGGTCGGGCGCAGCAGAGCTGCCCCAACAGCCAGTGAGCGCATACACCATCGGCCCTAACCGAACTGCTTTCCTGGCTTTTGGCAACCAGATTTTTTACGCGCTGGTTCCCTAGCCACAACCTATGCCCCTTCAGACGGCGTTATCCATCTTCCTGCTTGCGCTGATACTTTACCTCCTATCGGTTCTCCTGGTTTGGGGGGTAGCGAGCATTGTACGGCGCATTCCCGAGCCGGTGCAAACGGAGGGGGCTCAGGCGGGCACACCTCCCGCGACCGGCGCCATCATTCAGATGGGCAGTCTGGAGTCCATTCCTCCCGCACCGCCAGCGATGCCTCCACCCGTTGGAATCCCCATACAAGCGCCACCTTCCAGGCGCGCCTTGACTGTCCTTTGCCCCCGTACAGGGGTGGTCCATTCACTCTCCGTAGCAATGGGGGAACGCGTTGAATTCGGCCAAGAGCTATGTGTGCTCGAAACCGGGGGGCAGATGACTGCAATCCGGGCAGGCCACACCGGCATCATCGCGAGAATTCTGGTAGCCGAGTCTGATCCGGTAAAATCCGGAGATACGATTATGGAATTCTCGGCATACGGGGATTAGCATGACCTTCGCTCAGATCATCACAGCCTTTTTGAACTCGCTGGCCGTTTTCACCTGGGGCAACGCCATGATGGTGATGATCGGCGTGCTGATCCTAGCCGTGGCATTCATATGGAAGCGAGAGCCTTTCCTCGCACCACTGGGATTTGGCTGCCTGATGGCCAACCTTGCCTTTCCGTACCTGGGTGGGCTATTCTCTGGGATGCATAACGCCGGCCTGGCAACCGGAATCCTACCTATCCTGGGCCTGGTCGGGATAGGCGCATCCCTGGACCTTTCGCCGCTTCTCACCCGGCCGCGCATCATCTTGCTCAGCGCGGTTGGGCAGGTGGGGATATTTTTCGTCATCTTGATGGCAGCCTTTTGGAAGTTTGCACCAGGCGAGGCGGCATCGATTGGGATCGCCAGTGCAGCCGGTGCTACGAGCGGCTTACTAGCCGTTTTCTCAGTCAACCGATTAGCACCTCATTTGCTCGCCCCGGTCGCCCTGGCGGGTTTTCTTTTTGCGACCTTCCTACCCGTGGCACGCACCGGATGCATGCGCTTGTTGGCGCCGAAGTCGGGGTTGGATTCTTGGGAGGGAAATTCACCCACTTCACCCGTTCCACGAGCTCAAATACTGCTACCTATTCTTCTGGCCGTTGGATTGGGCATCTTGTTTCCCGGCGCAGCTCCACTGGTGGGTGCGGTGATGCTGGGGAACCTGATGAGCGCCAGTACAAGCACCACTCGCCTGGCGAACACAGTCCAACAAACGATATACCCAGTCGTCCTGTTCTTACTGGGATTGACGCTTGGGGGAGCTATGACTCCAGCAGCTTTCTTGACCGGAACCACCTTAAAAGTTCTGCTGCTAACTGGTCTCGGGGTCGTCCTGAACGCCATGATCTGGGCCATAAGTGTGCGCTACGCCGGTCACTGGTTGGGCGCAGGCGGGCAAGATACGGATACCGATATGTTAGCCAGCCTGCTTGCCGCGGGCGCTATTCTCGGGGTCGCCTCCCTCATTGCTTAAAAACAAAAGGCGATTGCAGACCCTGATGGGTGAGCATTCGCCTCTTCAAAATTCGCGAGTTACACGTCTAGCCGGTAACCTACCCCCCGAATGGTTTTTAAGAAACGCGGGTGACGAGGATCTACTTCCAAAGCCTCGCGCAACCAACTAATATGCACATCCAGAGTACGGGTGTCGAGTGTATAGTTCGTATCCCAGACCACCTTGAAGAGCTCCGTCCTCTCCACCACCACGCCACGGTGTTCGATTAATGTCTGTAATAGTTTCACCAGGCGGGGAGTTAACCGAGATTGTTGCCCGAGGCAGCGCACTCGACGCTGTTCGAGATCCAGACGAATAGGTCCCACGTGTAAGAGGTTTTTTTCTTCTCCGGGCAGGTAGGGCTTAATGCGGTTGATCAGCTTTTGGATGGTGAACGGCAAAACCAGAATCACATTGGCATCTACATCTTCGCCTGGATTGTTTTTTGCATCGACAACCAACACAATGGGAAGGCCATCCAATTGTTCGCGTAAGGATTGGCAAATCCGGCGTCCGCTGGTGCGGAGTGAGGCAGCGTCGACCACCACCAGGTCCGGATCCACATCTGGCAGGCAACGTAAGGCCGCGCTTCCGTTGGGAGCGCAATCGACCGCAAACCCTTTCTTTGCCAATCCAGCAGCAAATGAAGACTCTCCGGCGCGCTTTCCTTCAATGATTAAGAGTTTTGCTTGCACCTATCCACCTGGTAATCATAGGGTCATTGACCAGTTAAGGAATCACGTCCAAACCATGACGGGAAAAAGAAGAATCGTGGCTTCCAGTCGGTATGCTGGAGTGTCCAAATCTTAACGATGGTTTGTTAATACGGGTTCAAAGAAGTGTTAATGCGGCTTCATTATACCTTATTTCCCCGTTTGTCCGACCCATTTTTCAAGAACAATTCAGTTGCGCCGCTATCCCCCCCGTGTTAGAATAAGGAGGATAGTCTCAACCAGGGTTCCTGGTGAGGGAGGTATGTATGGCGAAAATGGTAGAAGTGATCATCGATAGCGTCCGAGTTAGTTTAACCAACCAACAGCGCATCGTCGTTTTACGAGAAGCCAATACGGAACGTTATCTTCCGATTTGGATTGGACCATACGAAGCCGAATCAATCACGATTGCGCTTCAGGAAGTCGAAGTTGCCCGGCCCCAAACACATGATCTATTGAAGAACGTGTTTACAGCCTTGAATGCCCATTTATTACGGGTAGAGATTATCGCGTTGAAAGACGAGGTGTTCTATGGGAATATCGTTGCCGAGGTGGATGGCCGTCAGTTCGAGGTTGATTCGCGCCCATCCGACGCATTAGCTCTGGCTGTACGCGCGCATGTGCCCGTCCTGGTAAGCCATGAGATCATGGATTCTGCCGGGATCATTCCGGAAGCTGACGTTCAGCCCGGACAGGAAGCCGCAACCTCGGCTCCTCCAAGCTCCGCCGCCCCGACAACCCCCCATCCGGAGGGTGGTGAGGAACGCCTGTCGGTCTTCGAAGACTTCTTACAGCACCTCGACCTGGACAACCTGTCCAAAAAAGGCGATGACGAAGATGATGATGAAGACGATAAACCTAAACCTAAAGGGAAAAAATCCTAACCCCACCCGCAAATCCAGTAGACCTCCGGGGTAGGCCAGCAGGGGCTCTGGTCACCCCGGATTTTCGTAAATAGAACCATCCGGTAATCCCATCTGAATCCATTGAACAATCCTATGAGCGAACTACCCCCTCAAGACTTCCAGGTAGCCGACACGCAGGTCGTCCCTCACAACCGCGATGCTGAAGAAGCGGTGATTGGCGCCATCCTGATCAATCCAGAAGCCTACTATGATGTCGCTCAATTCCTGCAACCGGATGATTTCTACATACACCGGAATCAGTGGGCTTGGAATGCCTTCACCAGGCTGCACGAGCGACGCGTCCCAATCGATTTCCTGACCGTATGCGAGGAACTCGACCAGATGGGTCACCTGGCTGAAATCGGCGGCCCGGCCTACCTCACCGCCCTGATCCAGCAAGTGCCGACCTCATTACATGCAGAGGCTTACGGCCACATCATCGAGGAAAATTCGATCCGGCGACGCATGCTTACGGCAGCGAACGAGGTGGCCAAACTGGCCTATAACCAGCATAACAGTGTCGATACAGTCATCGATGAGGCAGAAAAGGCTATCTTTGGAATTAGCGAACGACGCACGCGACATGATCTGCAACCGATACAGCAAGTGCTCAGCGAGTATTACGACCGCATCGATCAGCTTTCGCGGCGCGGGAATGAGATGCTGGGGGTTCCAACCGGCTTGACCGACCTGGACCACCTGCTGGGGGGATTACAAAAATCCGATCTATTGATCATTGCCGGGCGGCCAGGCATGGGGAAAACCGGCTTCTTACTCTCGGTCGCTAAAAATGCCGCTCAAAAACACAAGAAACACGTAGCAATCTTCTCGCTAGAAATGTCGAACGAGCAGTTGGTGCAGCGCCTGATCGCTCAAGAAACCGGCATCGACTCTCAGCGGCTGCGCACAGGCCAGCTTGGTGAAGACGAGTGGCCGCTTTTCACCCATGCGATTGAGGTTTTAAGCGATACGCAGATCTTTCTGGACGACACCCCTGCCATCACACCGCTGCAATTGCGCACCAAATGCCGTCGGCTGCACCTGGAGTATGAGCTCGACCTGATCATCGTCGACTACCTGCAGCTCATGTCGGGAGACACACGCAACGATAACCGCGTGCAGGAAGTTTCGTACATCTCTCGGAACATGAAGGTGCTGGCCCGCGAGTTGAACATCCCGGTGCTATGTGCCGCCCAGCTTTCTCGCGCTGTGGAACAACGCGCAGATAAAATGCCACAGCTCTCCGACCTGCGCGAGTCTGGCTCGCTCGAGCAGGACGCGGACATTGTCATGTTCATCCACCGTCCCGACGCACTGGATAAAGATACGGTCAAGCAAAATATCGCCGATATCATCGTAGCAAAGCACCGGAACGGCCCCACTCACCCAGGTATCGAGCTGGTATTCTTGAGCAAGCTAGCCCGTTTTGAAAATGCAGCCACAAGAAGGTGATTTTCGATTTTAGATTTTAGATTGATACCCAATGAATACAACCGGCCATACCGGACAACTTGAAAATAATGACAACCAATAACGCGCCATACACTCCATTCCACGGCTTTCCCACCGGTAAAATGCGGTTGACTCCTATTCCGGCCCCATTCTTCACGGATCTGCTACCCGCGATCGACCACCTGGGTGAGATGAAGGTCACCTTATACGCCATCTGGTTTCTGGAGCAACTGGAGGGGAACTTTCGCCTGATTCAGCGCAAGGACTTTTATGCGGACGAGCGCTTCATGGCCGGCTTGAATCGAGACAGCCAGGTCGCCCAAACGTTGCTGGATGATGCATTGGAACGAGCAGTACTGCGAGGTACCTTACTCAAAGCCGAAATTGTCGATACGGATGGGACGCAGGATTATTACTTCCTGAATTCCCCCCGCGGTCGGGCAGCCGTGCAAGCCTTGAGCAAGCGAGAATGGCTGCCCGCTATGGTCGCCCACCAACCGGTAGCGCTTAACCTCGAGCGGCCGAACATCTTCCGCTTATACGAAGAACACATCGGCCCGCTCACCCCGATGATCGCTGATGCCCTGCGCGAGGCCGAAAATACATACTCCCCCGAATGGATCGAGGATGCAGTTCGCATCGCGGTCGAGAACAATGTCCGCCGGTGGCGCTACGTAGAAGCCATCCTGCGTTCATGGCAGGAGGAAGGACGCAATGACCAAGATCAACGAGGAACTTCAAAAGATCGCCGCCGGTATGTCGAAGGGAAATACGCCGGCTTCTTCGAGCATTGAGCCGCGATCGCACCTGCTCCCCGGCGACCCCAATTGCCCGATCTGCGGCGGCGTGGGTTATCTGCGCCAGGATCTACCGATCGGGCACCCGGATTTTGGCAAAGTTACGATTTGTTCCTGCCGGCAGGCAGAAGTGTCCCAGATGGTACGCCGGCGAATTTTGCAGCTTTCCAACCTGGGGGCGCTCAGCCATTTGACCTTTGAGACCTTTCAACCGCGGGGGCGCTTGGGGTTGGGCGAGCAGCAATCCGTTTCTCTCGAACGAGCCTTCAGCCAGGCGCGCCAATTTGCTACCACACTGCACGGCTGGTTATTGCTCCAAGGCGGGTATGGCTGCGGAAAAACTCACCTGGCGGCAGCCGTAGCGAACTATTGCGTGAGCATTGGCGTCTCCACCCTGTTTATCACCGTGCCGGATCTGTTGGACTGGTTACGTTTCGCTTATGAAAGCGCCGACACCACCTTTGAAGAACGGTTCGATGAGATCCGCAACACCGGACTGTTGGTGATGGATGATTTCGGCACCCAAAATGCCACTTCCTGGGCGCAGGAGAAACTCTTCCAGATCCTCAACCATCGCTACGTCAACCGGCTTCCATTGGTTGTAACCAGTAACCAGAGCCTGGAAACGATTGAAGGACGAGTGCGTTCACGTTTGCAAGATCCGGAGTTGGTCACACTGTGCCGCATCCTGGCGCCCGATTTCCGCAACCCGACCGATGATACCGGTCATCCCTCGCTCTCTTGCCTGGGGATGCACTCCCAGCGCACCTTCAGTAATTTTAACCTTCGCCAAAACGAAGGCTTACCCCTTGAAGACCAAAAAAGCCTGGAAAAAGCTTTCCAGTCCGCCAAGAAATTCGCTGAAAACCCACAGGGCTGGCTGGTTTTCAGTGGACCGTATGGTTGCGGCAAGACTCACCTGGCAGCCGCCATCGGCAACCACCGCGCAGCGCTGGGCAATCCCCCATTAATGGTGGTCGTCCCCGATTTGCTCGACCAGTTGCGCTCCACGTTCAGCCCCAACAGCAACGTAACCTATGACGAGCGTTTCGAGCAGTACAAAAATGCACCTCTCTTAATCCTGGACGACTTGGGGACCCAGTCGGCGACTCCCTGGGCGCGTGAGAAGCTTTACCAGTTGATCAACCACCGCTACATTGCAGAACTTCCCACGGTGATCACCACATCGGATGCTCCAGATGAGATCGATCCGCGCTTACGCAGCCGAATGTTGGATGCGCGCGTATCCGCCGGTTACGTGATGAATGTGCCAGCATATTCGTCAGCTCCCCGAAAAGATAAACAATTGCGCCGTCCGCGCCGCCTGGGAGAGTGACCCACCATGAAAGCCAGCACCCCTGATCTTGTGTTGCTCAATGGCCGAATCCACACCCTGGCCTCCCGGGGTCCGTTAGCCTCCGCCTTGGTGGTTCAAGCAGGAAGGATCGTCTACGTCGGCGATGACGAAGGCGCTCGAGAATGGCTTCCGGCTGTCAGCCCAGAGGCAGCGCTAGACCTGAAGACTGCCTGCGTGATCCCCGGACTGACGGATGCACACATGCATTTCGAATGGTACTCGTTAGGCTTGCAGCGGCTCAATGCTGAACTGAACAGCCTGGAACGAGTGCTTGAAAAGGTTGCGGACCGCGCCGCCAGCCAGCCGCCCGGGAGCTGGATCACGGGGTATGGCTGGAACCACAACGCCTGGGGAGGAGATCTTCCCTCCAGGGCGGACCTGGACCGCGTCGCCCCTGAGCACCCGGTTGCACTGCAAGCCAAGAGCGGGCATGCCTATTGGGTGAACACCCGCGCGCTAGAATTGGCGGGAGTGAACGCCGCAACCCACGATCCAGCCGGTGGACGTATCCTGCGGGGAGAGGGCGGCAAGCCTAATGGGGTGTTGCTGGAGGATGCACAACTCCTGGTTGAACAAGTCATCCCGGTTCCCTCCCTGGCAGAACGCATAGAGGCCTACCGGGTAGGAATCCGGACAGCCCACCAGTTCGGCTTAACCGGCGTCCACGACATGGATGGCCCCAGATCCTTTCAAGTCTGGCAAGCCATGCATGCCGCGGGACAAATGGATTTGCGTGTGACCAAGAGCATCCCGGTGGACCTGGTAGGTGAGGCGATCCGCCTGGGTTTGCGGAGCGGTTTTGGAGATGACTGGCTGCGGATTGGGGCGGTGAAAATATTCGCAGATGGAGCGCTCGGTTCGCAAACCGCGTGGATGTTGGAACCCTATGCCGGCGATCCGCATAATTCAGGCATTTCTACCCTGCCCTGCGAGTCCATCCGAGAAGCAGTGATGCAAGCCAACGCCAATGGCCTGGCAACTGCCATTCACGCTATCGGTGATCGGGCTGTGCGAGAGGTTCTTGACGTTTACGAGGAAGTCAGCCAGAAACTGGCTAATCCTGGCCTGCGCAACCGCATTGAACACCTCCAGCTCATCCATCCTGCTGACGCCGGGCGACTGGCAGCGCTCAACGTGATCGCCTCCATGCAACCCGTGCATGCCACTTCCGACATGGAGATAGCTGAGCGTTATTGGGGAAAGCGGTGTTCAGGCGCTTATGCCTGGAAAACGCAGCTCGATCAGGGCGCAGTTTTGGCCCTCGGCTCAGATTCCCCGGTCGAGTCGCTGGATCCTCGCTTAGGGCTCCACGCTGCAATTACGCGCCGCCGGGCGGACGGATCACCTGGTCCGCAAGGTTGGTATGCGGAACAGCGCCTGACAGTTAAGGCTGCCGTCCGGGGATTCACCTGGGGGCCAGCCTATGCCACCGGCATGGAAACTCAATTAGGTAGCCTGGAGCGCGGGAAGCTAGCAGACCTGACCATTCTGGATCGTGATATCTTCGCCATTTCTCCCATGGAGATGCTGGAAACGCGCGTCGTCGGAACGGTTGTCGGGGGCAAATTAGTCTACACCGCGCTTTAATTCGCCTTGATTCCCCCCATGAAAACGGCAGCCAGGCTGCCGTTTATGCATTCATAATATATATCAATAGTTTCATAATAATCTTGACAATT
>JAQTMA010000015.1 GCA_028714615.1 Anaerolineaceae bacterium
TCAAAGAGTTCAGCGAAGACGAGATCGAGACGGTGCTGGCGCACGAGCTGGGCCATCACGTACACCGCGATATCCCGGTGGGGATTCTGATCGAAACGGTCATCACCTTGGTGGGATTGTTCCTGGCCGGCCAGGTGCTGAACCTGGGCGCCGATCTGGCCGGGCTATCCACTCCTTCCGATCCGGCTTCGCTGCCGTTGCTAGCCCTGGTATTCGGTCTCTACGGTTTGCTGACCATGCCCCTCACCAACGCCTACCTGCGCTACCGCGAGCGTCGTGCGGACGAATATGCCCTGGTCGCTACCGGCAATGGCCCCGCCTTCGCCTCGGCGCTCATGCGATTGGCCAACCAGAACATGGCCGAGGCCGACCCGGAGCGTTGGGTGGAACTGCTGTTTTACTCGCACCCTGCCCTGCAAAAACGCATCGCGATGGCATTGAAGCAATAGATTAAATCTGGGTTCCCCGTTAAGGCAGACCGTTCCAACCGGCCAGCCGCGCAACCATCCACCAGAACGCCTGGCTTTTGATCTTGCACAGCAGGGGGTGGGTATGCGCGCAGTCGCCGATCTGGCTGAGGTTCGCACAATCGGAAGCATGCCCATCGCACCACGTCTGGCACCAGGGACAGCCGTCGCTTACCAGGTTCATCGGCACAGGCGTCCCATCCGGCCTGAATTTCTCCATATCGGCAAAATCGAACAATAATTTGTTGTGAGTCCGCGCAAAATCCCGCACCCTATCGTTCTGGGCCGGGTCTTCTCCGCTGCTGGTGTGGACGGTCATATACACGAACCGGACATTGGGGAAGTCCTGTTCCAACTGGTTCATATCATCCAGGTATTGTTGCACCTCGCTATCGCTGTACAAGGCCAGTTGGCCGCACCACGACCACATCACCAAATTGCGGTTGTTCCCGGGGGTTCGCAGGTAAGCTCGCGTATCGGCCGCCCAACTCGAACTGCCCAAATCGCCGCCGGGATTGTGCCGGACACCCTGGATGGTTGTTATAACTGTCATCCTGGACCGACCACGAATTGCCTGCGTGACGTTATGTCAAGCCGGCATGGAATGGATTGCATCTCCTGTCACGGTACGATGAACCGCGTTTCTATGAATTTGAATCCCTGGTAGAACGAACCGCGTTGTGACAATCCGGCTTGCCGCGGCACAAAGTATTCCCAAAATATGGCCCTCTATCGCCAATCCACTGGTCACGGTGGCGTGTACTGCGAGGCCTGTCACGACAGCACACATGCAATCGCTCCAAGCACCCAACCTCGCGATGGAATCAAATTCATTCAGTTGCAAGGCCACTCAGGGCCGTTAGCTATTTGCACAGTATGCCACCTGACGCAACCGGCTACGGGAAGCATCCATTAGTCCGAGGTCTGGCTGGCAAAGACCAGGCCTATCTTATCGTGAGGCCGCCGGCCAGGTTTCCATCACCTGCCGGAGGTTGGCAAACTCCCCGATGTGGTAGGCGCTGTGATCCGCAACCAGCAAGATCTCCCGCATGATAGTATACCCGGGTGCGTGCGGGATCGGCGCAGTCAGTGACACGCGGGCACACCTGCACAGACCGCAGGTACTGTGTCGTTCACTATTGCCTTCAGATCGGCCAGGTCGGTTTCAAACCGGCGCAGGGTTTCTTCCCAACCATCCCGCTCCGTCTGTTCATCCGGCGCCGGCCAATACCCAACCGGCCACTCCGGTGAGACATACTTCGGGTCCCGGATGAACTCCAGGATGTCCAATTGCGTCCGGCGCAGGTGTTCCAGCAGGTGCCAGGGAGTGTAAGGCACGTTGGGCGGCTGGATATTCATCGCCGCCTCAGGAAAGCCGGCCGCCGCCTCTTCCAGGGGCATGTGCGCATTCCCACCCCGCAACAGCGCTAGCAGCTCTTGTCGCAAGATTGCATCAGATTCCATCTTTCCTCCCCTTGATTGGTTGGACAGCTACTTGGCAGTTTACTTATGAATGGACCGTCCATTTGTGTTCTGATTTTACTGAGTGTTAGGATCGGCGAAGATGGATTGATCATAGTAGGGAATCGACCGATTATGCAAACCAATTGTAAGCAATGCCCGCTTGACTTCATCCTAATAAGATGCAATAATAAAGAATAACCCCAATTATTCTTGACAATCGACAGGGGGAGCATCGAGGCTGGTGTGCCTGACGAACCCACAGAAATTCTTACCATTGAAGAAGCAGCGGCTTACCTGCGCATCCCCACCTCGTCGGTGTACAAGCTGGCGCAGGCGGGGAAGATCCCCGCACAAAAGGTGGGGCGACATTGGCGCTTTTACCGCCCATCCCTGACCCAATGGATCGCCTCCGGCCAGCTTAACCCGGACGCCAAGAAAAACAAGCCTGAGAAACTGGATTTCACGTAAACCGTATGCCGAAACAGAACTCTCTACCCCACGAGGGGCACCGCGAGCGCTTGCGTACCCGCTTCATTGATCGTCCCGATGCACTTTCCCGGGAGGAAACCCTCGAGCTCCTGTTGAGCTATGCCATCCCTCGCCGGAATGTAGCCCTTTTAGCCAAAGATCTTCTGACCAGATACCACTCCATCCAGCACATTGTATCCGTTCCATTTGAAGAGCTGGTTGAGTTTCCGGGACTGGGGGAAGCGACCGCAGCCTACCTGAAGTTGATCGGCGATGTGATGAGAAAAAACCCTACGGACCAACCCCAGCTCCCGGTGTTTGCGCTGGAGCCCGATGCGCCTCGGGCGAGCCGGGCGAACCCGCGCCAAGAGCGCTCGATGCGTGTATTTGCCAACGACGAGGTGGCGAATTCGCTCCGTTTCCTGCCCAAAGCGGCCTCTTTTGGATCTCTCCCAGAATACCAGGAATATCTGGAGGCAGAGCTCCCCTATAATTCCATCGAGACGCGCCGCCGCCGGGCAAGATACTTCATCGACCGCTATTTCCCCGCCGGTCAATGGGATACCCCTCTGCGATCTTTCTTGTTGAGCTCGAAATCGCAGGAGGGTCTCCAGCCCATCACCTTCTACCACATCTTGAAATCGGAGCCAGCCGCAGCCAAGATCGCCGAGGAATTGATCTACCCGGCCCTCCCCGTTGGCCAGGTTGACCGGGACCGGCTGCGCGAGTTCGCCCTAACGTTCCTACCGGATGCCAGCGCGTCTTCCATCAAAAACATGCTCCTATCGATTTTCTATACCTACAGCCTGCTCGGGGTGGGGACGACCAGCGGCGATCTACTGCGATTTCGCCTTCACAAAGGCAATCTGGAAGCATTCGCTTACGTGTTTTCTTCGGAATTTCCACAGCCCGGCATTTATTCGTACGAAACGCTCTACCAAGGGCCGGCCCACCGCTGGCTGCTGTGGGATAAAGAATGGATCCGCCGGCAGCTCTATAACCTGCGGGATTTTGGCATTCTCTCGAAAATCAGCGAAATCGATACTGTCCACCAGTTCACCGTCGCCCTCGACCAAAAGGCTGCGCTCTCGCGTTTCTTCGAGTTCCTCGCGCAGAAGCCAGAAGGGCTGCGGGATGACGACGAGGAACCACCGTATATCACGCCGTAGTTCGTATTTGAGCATCCACCCAGGGATGCTCGTCCAACTCAGGATAGCCTATGACGAAGTTCAGTGGGCCCCAGACCACCCATCTGCTCCGCGAGAACTTGCAGCGCGATATCGGCCGGCACCTGTATGCGGTGCTCGCCTCCTACGAGCAACTGTCTGCCTTTGAGGAGAGTGACCTGTCTCAGGTGAAGCTGCCGGACGGGACGCCCTTTCCCGCGCCGGTCAATCTGAACCAGGCTCTGCTCAACCGCCTGGGAGATGACGACCTCAAGGCCCTGGTGAAAAATGAAAGCAAGCGCCCTCAGGCCATCCAGCGCCGCTTGAGCCTCGAATTCGATGCCCTCCTGGCCGGCCAGCTCGAGCCGTGCCATTTCCTTGCCATCAAGCAGATCGAATTGTTGTTCGCTTTCGATCTGCCCCTGGAAACCTTCCGCGCCCGAGCGGCCAATCAAAACCACATCCTGCTGCTCCTGCCCGGAGAGAAGCGCGGGGATCACGTGCTGCTGTTTTCCCAGGCCGATCCTCGTTTCCACCGCACGCTGCCCGAGCAATTGATTACCGATAACCACTTATGGGAGTTAGACCATGCCTGATGCCCCCCAACTCAGACTGTTCCAGCGCAAGCCGCTCGACCAGATCACCCGCGTCCCGGATGACATCATCAGCGTGTACGTGGTCGAGCAGCACATCTGGTCCAACAAGGGCGGCGAGGCGGAGCGCCAGCAGGCTCGCAAGAAGCGCACAGCCGAATCGCAAACGGTCGAGGAGTTCCTTATCGACCCGGTGCGCTCCTTCCTGGTGGATTTCTTCCGGCAGCTCTCGGCCCCCTACCAACCTGGGCGCAAAGACAGCCCGGTTGGCCAGGGCTACTGGATCCAGGCGGAATTCGGCTCGGGGAAAAGCCACCTGCTCTCCTTCATCGGGGCGCTGGCCCTGGGCGGAGCCAAAGAGTGGGGCATCATCAAAGAAAAAGAAGAGAAGGCCGGCAAAGGCAAGCGGGAAAGCCTGTTTTCCTTCTTTGAAAATGGGCTGGCCAAAAAGACCCAGGAGAGCAAGGGCGTCTTCGTCGCCGTAAAAACCCTGGTCGGGCAGGGGGGTGGTAACGCGGGGCTGGCAGGCGCCGAGAAGACCCTGGCCGATTATGTGCTGGACGCGGTGGGGGAGCAGTTCTACCTGGAAAACGACCGCTCGCTGCCCTTGTATCCGACTGAGATCCTGGCGGAGCGCTTCTTGCAGAACGACCTGGAGCGCTACAGCCGCGACCTGGCCAAATTTCTGAAAGATCCCGCCTATTTTGACGATGAGAAGCAAGAATCGCTGGAAGAATTCCTCAACGACCTGCAGAACAACCCCGATCCGGGCGTGCAGCGCGACTGCGGCCAGCGCCTGTGGGATTTCTATAAACAGTACCTGCACGTCACCCCCGACATCCCGCTCGACCCAGAACCCAAGCTCAAGCATATGGTCGGCCGGCTGCTGGACGCAGGCTATGCCGGGCTGCTGCTCATCCTGGACGAAGTCTCGCTGTTTATGAAAGGTCGCAGCGACATGCAGCGGGCGGAAGACGAGCGCGCACTGGTGATACTTTCCAACCGCCTGGCCAAGGTGGAGTCGCTGCCGGTCTGGACGGTGTGCGCCGCGCAACAGGCCATCGAGACCAAGCTGGTCGGGGTCAAGAACATCATCGCCGACGAGCGCCTGAAACTAGTCCCGCTGCTCAACAAAGAGGGCGATTACTATAATATCGCCCTCGCCCGCGTGCGCGAGATCGTCGATTCCAGCGCCGTCAACACCTACTACGAAGATTACAAGCGCAGCTTCAGCTGGCCGCAGGCCGTGGGGAAGGACGAGTTTATTCGCTTCTTCCCATTCTACAAGCCTGCCATCGACGTGGTGCGCGCGGTTTCCTACAACTTGACCACCGTGCGCTCGGCGCTGTACTTCATGCTGCAAACTTTGAAGACCCAGCGCAAGCAGCAGTCCCGTGAGCTCATCACCTTGTGGCAGCTCTTCGACGACGTGGTCAGCTATGAAGAAGACCCCTCCGGCACCAGCCGCAGCATCGCCAGCATCAAGACCAAGTTCCCGGACGAGTGGCTGGCTTACGATGAGGCCCGGCGCCAGATTGACGACGCCATCTCCGGGCCGCTCAAGGCCTACCGCAGCCGCTGTGAAAAGATCGTCAAAACCCTCTTCCTGTATCATATTGCCAACCTCTCGCCCGACGGCCTGGGGTTTGAAGAGCTGATGAACGGGGTGATGGAGTGGAAGGACCACGAGAAGGGCCAGGCAACCGATCTGCAGGATAACCGCGACCATTACGAGCTGCTGGCCGAGAAGCTCGATCTGGAGCTCATCCAGGTTGAGAAGGTCGGTACCAAATACCGCTTCAATATCCAGGGGCGGGGTATCGACCCGCAGCTCATCTTCCAACAGGCGCGCGCCCTGGTGCAGCAGGACGAATTGCTGCGCCAGGCGGCCTGGCACCAGCTGCTCAGGATGGACGGCTGGCCGATCGAGACCGGCGTGATGACGCTCGACCTGGCGCCTGGCGTGAAGTCCATCTTCAATTCAATTGCCCCGGAGAGCCAGCAGGATGTGACCCTCAAGTGGCACAACCGCGAGATCAGCGGGCGGGTGTACATGCGCAATCTGCTGGATACTGCCCGGCGCGGCGGCCTGCTGCCCTCCATCAACAGCGCCGAGACCGGGCTGGACTTTTCCGTCTTCATCAGCAACACCCCAGCCGGAAGCGACTTACAAAAGCTGGTCAAAGACAAAGGCGACCCGCGCGTGCTGTACTGGTCGCCGGACGCCCTCTCCCCGGGGGAAGCCTCGCTGCTCATCGATTTTGCCGCCTACGGCGAGATGGTCAAGGAAGCTAAGGGGAAAGAGACCGAAAAGGCGCGCGTACTGCTGGAGTGGGTGCAGGGCCGCCTCGGCGCGCAGATGGGCACCATTTACCGCATCGTCCCCGACAGCTACGGGCGCGGCCGCATCACCGCCTCTGACCATGCGGCCATGAACTTCCAGGTGCAGGGCGAGCTCTCCGCCATCTTGACCCCGCTGGTCGGGCAGGTGCTCGATTCCACCTATACCTGCAAAGATATGACCTTTGACGCCCCGGCGCCTTTTAATGACGTCAACGCCGCCAACGTGATCAACGGCATCGTCAAGCTGGGCGAGTTCCCCCGCGGCATCAAACCCAGCAAAGAGGTATCCGCCTCGCAGAACTACGGCTTCGCGCTCGGCATCCTGTGGAAGGGGAACGACCACAAGTTGGACCTGCGCGCTTGCCGCTACACGCGCGAGCTGATGGACTGGCTCGAAGAGAAGATCGCATCGAGCGGAACGAGCATGGGCGCGGCCACCATCTACAAGAACTTCATGGGCACCGGGGGTCCCAACGGCATCCACTATGGCTTGAGCAAGCGTATGGTGCAGCTCTACCTGCTGTGCCTGGCGCGCGAAGGCCGCATCCGCATCACCCTGGCGGGGAGGAATCTCCCGGTAGAGGCCATCGATTACACCACCATCGCCGCGATCGACTTCAAATCGGCGGTCTTCGACGCGTTCGACCAGGTGCAGCGTCTGAAACCCCCGGAAGGCTGGGAGGTGCTGGCGCCCTTCGCCGCGGTCTTGTTGAACGACGAGGCGGTCAAAGTCGTCCGTGAGGACGCCGAAATACAAGCGGCCGTCCATCGCCTCCTGGACTTCAAGCAGCAGGCGCTCAAGCCTTTCCGCGCCTCCCGCAAGGAGCTGGAAGATTTGTTCTTCGAGATGGGCCAGCCCTTGCCCATCTCGGATCGGCTAACCGGTTGGGAAAGCTTCCTGGCCTGCACGGTCGACCCGCTGGACGCCATCCCCTTCCTGCGCAGCGGCCTGGCTAAAGCCTTCGAATATCCCGTCTACCCGGAGGAGACCGTTCTGCCGGAGGAAGTGGATGACCTGGCTACCCGGCGCATCGAGGTCGAGGCCGCTGGGCGCTTCCTGGCGCATAAGGAAGAGATGCGTGCAGCGGTGCGCTACCTGACCGTTGAATTCCCGGAGACCGCGGAATTGGTGGGGCTGAAAGGGGCATTCGATGCTTGCCGGGCGCGCCTTCCGGAAATCTCAGCCTGGCTGGCGAGTGAATCGCGCCTGAGCAACGAGTTCCTTGCACCGATGGCCGAAGCTATCGCCAGCTACCAGGTGCGCTACCTGCAAGCCTTCGACCAGGTGGCTTCGCACACCGAGCAGGTGCGCCAGCAACTGGGCGAGCTGGAGCAGACCCCGGCGTTCAAAGCGCTCGTGGCTCTCGCCGAGGTGAGCGCCCTGGGCGCAGACCCAAGCCCGGTGCTGCGCCAGCAGATCTTGCAGGCGCGCCTCTCGGCAGAGCTCTTCCCCACGGCGCTTACCCGAGGCAGCATCGAGCGCGACCTGCGCTACTGGCCGCAGCCCGCCGGCTGCCCGCTGACGATCGAAAATGGTACGGAATGGCTGGCGCAAGCTGACCGGCTATTGGCCGCCCAGGCGCTGGCGGTACAGGAGGCGCTGCTGGGAAAGGCGAGGCTGCTTGCCAGCCCGGCGCTGAGAGAGCGGTTGGAGCAGGGCAGGGGAGAGGCGTTTGTCGCTGAGATTCTGGATGTGCCAAATCCGGATGAACTAGCGGTTGTGCTGTGCCTCAAGCTGAATGCCCCGGACGCAAACGGTAAAGCTAATTTGCTCACACACTATCTCAAGCGCATCACAGTGAAGCGAATATCACTGGCAGATTTCCATCCGAGCAAGAGAACGTTGGAGCCAGGCGATTTACAACAGGTGTTAATGGAATTCGAGGAATTTTTAAGGAGACAGTTCCAATTGAGTGAAGAGGATGAGTTACCTATCCTCGAGATTGACTGATAAGGCCCAATTAGTCGATCGGCTAAGGTTTGGTTACTCATTTCTTTCTGGGTGGTGGATTGCATCATTCAACTGCATAACAATATTTAATTCAGAAACCAGATCAGGGAAAGGATGGATAAGAACATGTCTAGGAGAATCGCGCTATCTCTCGTATTGGTTATGCTGTTGGGTGTTGGCTTGGCCTGCAGCAGTTCGACGTCCAATGATCTTTCTGCTGCTGCGGTCGCGTCAACCAAAGAAGCTGGTCAGAGCGCTGCAAAGCCTGCAACTACAGCAACACCTCAATCTACCAAGAATGCCGAAACAGTACCCACCACGGTACCAACGGAGCCAGTGCCCACCCAGGTTCCGACCCTAGCGCCTGAAGCTTTAAAGGTATCGGAAATTCAAGGCTTTGTTCAGGATGATATCCATCTCATCTCGGTCTTTATGGTGGAGAATCCGAATCAGGACCAGGCCATTGAAAGATCGGAATACCAGGTGGCTATCTACGATGAAGCCGGTACAGTACTAAAGACAGACAGCGGGTATCTGACCTTGATTTTGCCAGGCGAAAAGACCGCACTCATCGCCGAGTCCTATCTCGAAAAGGGACAAAAAGCTGCGAAAGTTGAAATTCAGGTAAATTCAGGCGATGCTTCGTCGCTTGACCTGAATGCCGCTCCATACTCGGTCGACCAAATTAAGTTTCTCCCCGATAACTATTTCCCGAAGGTTACAGGCGTAATTAAGAATGGCCTGAACCGGAACATCTCGGAAATGCGTGTTGCGGCAGTAGCTTATGACAAGTCTGGCGTGATCATCGGGGGCGGGTATACCTACCTGAGTTTCTTGCCTGCATCAGGGCAAGCACCCGTGGATATTTCAATGGTGGTGAAAGGCAATCCAGATAAAGTAGAAATCTACCCTGGCCTTTCTGGGCTTTCGGATTTTGAAGAGGCCACGATTGGAGATGATGTTGTCCATCTGGTTAGTTATGGTTTCGGTCAGAGCAGTTCGCAAGTAGCAGTAGCGTTCATCGTTGAAAACCCCCAGAGTGGTACTCCATTGGAAGGAACACAGTACCAGGTAGGTATCTACGATGAAGCTGGCAACGTGCTCGACACTGAGTCGGGATATGTCAATCTTATCTTCCCTGGCGAGAAACAGGCAGTTGTTGCAAGTGCGTTCGTACCAGATGGAAAGAAAGCCGTAAAAGTCGATGTTCAAATTAATCCTGGTCGATCCGTAACACACGAGTTGTCGGCAACTCCCTTTACTACAGACCAGGTGAAATTTACTCCGGGCAGTTATACAGCAAAGGTCACCGGGGTTGTCCAAAATACATTGGACAAGCAGGTGAAGCAGGTTGAAGTTGTGGCGGTTGCTTACAACGAACAAGGTGAGATTATCGGCGGTGGCTACACCTACCTGGATTTTGTTCCTGCAAACGCGAAATCTGCAGTTGAGGTTAGTGTAACTGTAACCGGTAAACCCGCCAAAGTTGAACTCTATCCTTCTCTAACCAGTATGTCGGAAATCGAATAGACAAATAATTTGGCGATCAACTCGATCATTTCAATAAGAAATGAGGCTCCTAAGATGAACGCGTCAGTAGAACATTACGAACCTTTGGAAACCCAGCGAACGGGCAGGAAGCAAAGCTATAAACCTCTCTTGTTAACCATCTGCCTATTGTTGATTGTTTTGGTGGGGCTTACAACTTACCAAGCAATCACTAATTTTCAGCAGAATCAAATCGCAGCCAACCGCGCCGCTTCTTATCAGGAAAGAGTAAAAGCTGCCCAAGCGCTCGCAGATACTCAGCAAACCACCATCCTTGGACTAATGGATGACTACAACAAAGCAGCTTATAAGAGCAGTTCTGTCGACCGAATTAGCGAACAACAATTAATCGCAGCAGAATACAACCTGGAGGCCTTACAAGTTTTGGCTATTCAAAATAGCCAGGTGATTCAGTTGCTCTCGAATATGCCTTGATTCTTTCACTGGCTGCTGGTGAAAATATCCACCTGCAGCCTGGTATGCTGATCGTTTTCATCCAGGCGCAAGGGTTACATGGCGCCCGGGACGCCACTTCCAGTTGGTTTTATTGGACGGCGATTTCATCATTCATCAAGGATTAATTCGCTGCTAACAAAGAAGGAGGGGTTGAGATGAGTGACATTGAGGTGGTATCGGATTTGAAGATGATTTCACAAGATTTTATGGAAAGAGGTTTTACCATCTGGGATAATCCCGAATTCCATGCCAGTTGGCCGCATATCAAACAAAGTGGATATCCTAGTATATATGTCAAGCCATTGATGGGGAATACACTCTTTAAAGCGATTATGACAACTAAGGCTGACGCAGTGGAATACCCCGAGAAATTTCTTGAATTTGCGAATAGGGCAAATAGCGGGTCTTATATCTGTAGGTTTCATATCACAGAGGATTTCTTTGATCCAAAATTAATCGCTAATGGATATTTGCTAGGCGGGTATGATCGTGATATTTTCGACTTTTTTCTTCGTCTATGGGAAGAGGATATGAAGAAATTATCCCATCTCACCGACCGTTCAAGATTCCTCGTGTCTTTTGAGTCGCACCAATAGCAGTTGCTATGAAAAAACAAAAAACTTCTTCAAACCAGCCCTCCCTCTTCCATCGCCCCGTCCCGCAGATGCCCGAGGGCTACTATTCATCCGGACCCAACCCCAACCTGCGCCAGTTCGTGGAAGAGCATGCCCATTACTACGACCCGACCACCGACATCTACGACTGCCCGCCCTTCGACCAGCCCATCACCACCACCAAGGCCACGGCCATCTACAACATGCACACCTACTGGTCGAAGAAGCCGCATGATGCCATCCAGCAGTACATCCGCCACTATACCCAACCAGGCGACCTGGTGCTGGACCCCTTCTGCGGCTCGGGCGGTACTGCCCTGGCAGCCCTGATGGAGGGACGCGCTGCCGTTGCCATCGATCTCTCGCCGGCGGCGACCTTTATCACAAAGAATTATTGCACGCCGGTGGACGTCGAAGAACTCCAGCGGGCTTTTGAAGAGTTGAAAGCCAAGGTTAAGCCGGAGATGGACTGGCTTTACGAGACCCGTTGCGACCGCTGCGATGGGCGCGCGACGACGGCTTACACGGTTTATTCGTACGTTTTCGAATGCCCGAAGTGCGGCGAGCACACGCCTTTGTTCGACTGCCCAGAAGTACAGGTAGCTGGAAAAGATGGCAAACCCAAGACGATTACAGTATGCCCGCAGTGCCAGGTGCGCAAGGCGGGCGACCCGGAAGACTACGAGATCAGCACGAGGACCAGCAAACGCTTTGACCCGATCCCTGTCCTGGTGAGCTATCTTTGTGAGGAGGGTTGCAAGCCCCAGCGGGGGGAGCGCCGGCCTAACGACAAAGACCCTAAGAAGCGCGAATACTTTGAGAAGTATGACCTAGGCAAACTGCGGGAAATCGAAGAGAAGCCCATTCCTTACTGGTACCCGCCAAACCGCATGATGAACGTAGAGAGTGATACCGAGTCTTGGGGGGATAAATGGCGATCTGGATCAAGTAGTTTTAGAACGGTTGCACAGCTATTTACAAAGAGGAATTTATGGGCATTAGCACTAATTAAGGATAATAGCAAAACTCAATTATTAAGTTCTATATTCGATTTTTCTTTGACTGGTTCTTCATTGCATTGTTCTACAATGGCCACTCATAAAGAAACAGGTGGTGGATTTATGATGGGGACATATTATGTTCCTCAGATATCCAAGGAACGGAATGTATGGAATACCTTTTCAAGGAAACTTAAAGAGAATTATCAAGGTTTAGAGACTATTTCTCTTAAGTCTGTTAACCTTCTTATTTCATCTCAGTCCGCAACAGATTATTCCGAGATAAGCGATGATTCGATAGATTACGTTTTTACTGATCCCCCATACGCAGATAAAATCCAATACGGAGAATTGAATTTTGTTTGGGAAGCTTTGCTAGATCTGAATACTAAATGGCAGACAAATGAAATAATTGTCAATCACACGAGGGGGAAGACAAATGCTATTTGGGCTGATCTACTACATGAAGCTATGTCAGAATGTTATCGTGTACTAAAACCTGGAAGATGGATATCCGTGTGCTACCATGATTCTAGTGAAGGCACATGGCAACTTTTACAAGACATTATGGCTGAGGTTGGATTTATCTCGGAACAAACAGAAACAACACTATTTATTGATGCAGGACAAAAATCTTATAACCAGCTTAATGCTGATAAAGCAACCAAACGCGATCTTGTCATCAATTTCCGCAAGCCGCGGGTAGGCGAGACGGCTGGAAAGCTGATTCTGATAGGTGACGAAGATGCAACCACTTTCTTAAATAAAGCACGCGCTATCTTAATCGAAGCATTGGATGCTCATCCGGGGTCGACAACTGACCGGCTGTATGACGAGCTGGTATCGCGCATGGTGCGGCGTGGGGAATTCGAACGGCATAACTTCGACGAGCTGCTGCGCAGTGTGGCCGAACCTGTCATCGAGCCGGCGATGAAAAACCTGTTCGAGAAAGAAGAGCCCAACCTGTGGGGCACGCATGAGACCGTGCGCTGGTATTTGATTGAATCTGCTGGCCTGGTGGATGAAACCGAAGCGAAAAAAGAGACCGCCGCCGCTGCGAAGTTAGAAGCGTTCATGCAAACCCAGCTCAAAGCCCATCCCTCCGAACCCGGGGTGCATTACTCCGACCTGTTCGAGCTGTACCTGCCCATCCAAGACAAACCCCGCCGGCTGCTGGCCGACTGGCTGCCCGAGTTCTTCTTCAAGACCCCGGAAGGTACCTGGCGTCCGCCTAAAGATGAAGAAGAGCGCCAGCAAAAACTCGGCCTGCGCCTGTCGGGCACCCTGCGCCAGATCAAGCATTTCGTCAATGCCCTGCAAGAAGGCGTGCCGCCCTCTGAGCGGGATAAACCTGCCAACGCTGCGACACTTGCGGATTGGATCTACCAGTGCCGGCGGGCGGGGTTGTACGAGCTGGGGAATGTGCTCTACGAGAAAGGCGGGCTGCAGTTTGACGGCTTGAGCGAGGAGTCACGGCTGCAGGTGGAGGAGGATTACCAGATTTGCGTGAAGCGTGGGAAGACGGCACCAGAGAAACTGCGCAAGTCCAACAGAGCCGTCCAGCTTCCCCTGGAATAACCATTGTTGATGTTGCCTCTGCAACAATCCACCCTTACCCAATGATGAGAGGACAAAATGTGTCTGATTTGCGAACAGAAAGTGAAACGACTGCAAGACCTATCAGACGGCCGCGGGATGCACTCAGACGGTCATCCGCAGTATCTGGTTTGGACCGAGTGTACGGCGGGTGATCCATGCGGCGGCGGTAGTACCGTGTCCGCGGGGTTTGATACGCTGGATGAATTCCTGGAGTACCTGACCCTCCTTCCGTATGTGTTCGGGGAGGGGCGGTTGGGCTGCCAGGACCTGGCGAATATCCATGAGCGAGTCTCTGGGCTGGTCGCAGCCTACGGCCGCTGCGAGACGCCGGCCATGGAGGCGGTCGCGGCTGTTAACGAGGCGCTACGGCAGACGGATATTAAGATTGAGACGATGGGTTCTTTCACCCAGTACTGTTCCAGCCCGGAACCAATGTTTGTGACGTTCCGCGAGGACGCCCGCGAAGAGCGCCTGCAACGCGGGGACAGCCAGGGTGATGGCCGGGCGTTCGATGCCGCAGAAGTGGGTTTGTTTGAGGCCTGGCTCGAAGGTGGTGGTTACCTGTTGGGAGAGTCCTTTAACTTCGACGCAGCCGATGAGTCGAATGAAATGGTGGATGAGATCATTTCCAATCTCAATCTCGGCTCCAAGAAGAGCCTGCAATACTGGTTTGCCCATGAAGAATTACCCTGGCGCGTTCGTCTCCACCCGGACCGCTTCTATCAAGGTGTCTCCGGAAACCATGCGGATGCCTATCTCCGCCAACTATGGAAAAAATTGTCGGAGGGAACGGAAGGCTGGGGTGTTGTAACTCCGCCAACTTTCCAGGTAGCGAAACACATTCTGGACGTGGGCGTGGAAGCATACATCATCCACTTGCCTCAGCCGAAGGTATCACCAGAAGCGCTGTTTGCAGCCGCTATCTTCTGGACCGGGAACAGTCAGCCTGAACAGGCGATGCCAGTCTGGCGTTATTTCACCTGGGATTTGGGATCTGATATCACCGGCGTGTTCCCCTATTGCTTTTGCGAGTGGGATGCGCAGGGCAATCATTTTAACCGTGGGGTGCATAAGGGAAGCAGTGAAGCAGACTTTTTGACAGTCTTGAAAGATTTCTTGAAAGTGTGATCAGATCAGCAGTAGACGGGTGAAAGGGGTCTGATGAAAGTACCTGTCAGTGCATTTCTGAAATATGCTGGAACGAACCCCGACCGATGGGACCAACTCGTCGGTCGGGAGATCAACCACCCCACTTTTGGCAGTGGGCAGGTCAACTATGTGTTGGTGGAAGGCAGCGACATCTCAATTTACGTCGAATTTGCGAGCGCCTCAGAAAGCGGACGCCAGCGCTGCTTCGGGACGAAAGGCCTGGTCCCGGTTGAGAATATCGATCTGCCCACCCCGCTGGCCGAGAAAATCGTTGGGCCAGCCGTCCCTGGATTCCGGAGAATCCGGTATGGGCCAGTTCAAACCCCACTGAATCCGCCAGTTACTACCCCTCTTGAGGCTAGTGATACTTCACACCCAGAACCGAAGTTCTCTGCCGGAGAAGAAGTATGCTTGAAGTTTGACCGCACCCAGCGCGGCCGGATCATTAAAGCCCGCATCTTCAGCGCAGGGGAATGGAATTATGAAGTGTATTTTTCCGCGGACGACCAGCGCATCATCCGCGAGACGGAGATTGAGCTTTGGCAGCCTACCATCATCTGGGGCAGCCTTAACGAGCTGTTATGCGACCTGGCTCTGGTCAAGCTGCGCCAGCCCTTGGGAGATGCGCTCTATGCGCTCTACTCCTCGCGGACCCTGTTTGAGGTTTACCAGTTCAAACCAGCGCTCAAGTTCCTGGCGAACCCAGAGCAGCGCATGCTGATTGCTGATGAAGTTGGCTTGGGGAAAACGATCGAAGCTGGGATCATCTACCTCGAGTTGCAGGCGCGGCTGGAACTAGACCGGGTGCTTATCGTCTGCCCATCCAGCCTGCGTCAAAAGTGGCAAGACGAAATGAAAGCCCGTTTCGACGAGGAATTCGTCATCCTCGACAGCCAGGGAGCCCGACGCTTCCTGGATCAATTACGGTTGTACGGGGGTGCAGCTCGGCTGCGTGGCATCATTTCACTTGAACTGATCCGCCGGAAAGATCTGGCAGAAGCCTTCAGTGATGTCCGGTTGGACCTGCTGATCATCGACGAGGCCCACCACTGCCGCAATACGGATACGCTGGCCAATGCAGTCGCCTCTGTCCTGGCTGAGAATGCGGATGCAGCCTTATTGTTGACGGCCACACCGCTTCAAATGGGCCAAGCAGACCTGTTTAACTTGTTGAACATTCTCTCCCCGGGTGAGTTCGACAATTTCGACGCTTTCATCGATCGCTTAGAACCGAACCAGTTTATCAACCGGGCTGCACAAATTCTCTCGACAGGAGATTCCACAGCTGCCGCGGTTGAGCTGCGCAAAGTTGAGACCACCAACCAGAAGCAGCGTTTCCTCGGAAGTCCATATTATCAGGAAGTTCTGCGAATCCTGGATCGACCGTATCCCAGCCAACAAAAATTGATCACCGCTCAACGCCGGTTGATCGAGCTGAACACTTTATCGTCTGTTTTCACCCGCACCCGCAAGCGAGATATCCAGGAGAAGATCCCGATCCGCACTGCCCAGACCCTTCCGGTAACCTTCACGCCGGAGGAGAAACATTACTACAACCAGGTGATCGAAGAGGTACGAGAGGAGTTTTACCAGTCGCATCGGACTGGTATGGGCAGCGGGTTTGTCACCATCATGAAAGAGCGCCAGGTGGCTTCCTGTATTACCGCTTATATGCGCCGCCAGGACAAAGTAGACCCTGAGACCTATGCAGAAGATCTGGCATTCGAGAGTGATTTTGTCAGCGAGGACGAGAAATTCGATGCGGATTCAGATGGAGAGGCATCTCCAATGGCGGCATTCTTTAACCGGTCGCGTCGAGTACATAAGCTTCAACCCCGGACCCGTAGTGGGTGGCACGATTCGAAATTCGATATATTCTGGACGGCGTTAAAAAAGGTTTTGGATGAGGACCCCCAAACCAAAGTGTTGGTGTTCTCCTTCTTCCGCGATACGATCGATTACCTGGAGGAAGAGCTTTCGAAACGCAAGGTTGATGTTCGAGCAATTCATGGGGGTTATAAAGTCCTCGACCGCTATCAAATCATTGAACAATTCCGTGATAATCCGCAAATCAGAGTGCTGATTTCGTCCGATGTGGGTTCCGAGGGTCTCGACTTTCAATTCTGCGATACGCTGTTTAACTATGATCTTCCCTGGAACCCGATGAAAGTGGAACAGCGCATCGGCCGCATCGACCGCTTCGGGCAGGTATCTGACCGGGTGCGGATTTTCAATCTAGTAATTGAAGACAGCATTGAATCACGCATCCTTTACCGCCTCTACGAACGCATCGAGCTATTCAAACGCTCCATTGGGGACATTGAAGCGATCTTGGGTGAACAGATTCGTGAGCTAACCCAGGTCGTTTTCAGCAAGCATTTATCCCCACAAGAAGAAATTAATCGGGCTGACCAGGCGGCCCATAACATCCTAATGCGGAAACAGGAGATGGATGAATTCGAGCAGAAGAAGCTGCAGTTCCTGGGTCAAGAGGCCATTTTCTCGACCACCGTCGAGAAAACGATCGAATCAGGCCGCTATATTTCGGATGTTGAGATTAAAGCACTAGTAGGAACTTACATTCAGGCAAAATTTCCCCTCTCCAGAGTGGAGTGGAATGGTCCGGGGGACGAGAGCTTCACGCTGTTTGCGAATGATGACCTGGTGACGGAAGTCAAGGCTTTTATCTTTCAAAAACGCAAGAACGACCCCTCTTCCCAGCAATTCCTCCAAAAACTTCGCCCTGGCCAGGAAATTCCAATGACTTTCCGCAGCGACCTGGCCTTCCAGCGTAAGTTGCTTGAGTTCATTACACCGCGCCATCCGTTAGCACAAGCAGCCCTGGAGTATTGGAAAGGAAAATCTGGTGGGATCAAGAGGGCAGCCTGTATCCGGTTGGATACGAAGACTGTGCCCTCAGGGAGATATTGTTTCTTTATTTTTACGTTCCGATCGGCTGGCATCGATAAAGATACGCGCATCATCCCGATCGTTGTATCAGCAGAAAACGGTGACGTTTACAATGATTTCAGCAAACAGTTCCTTGGTCTGGCACAAACTTGCGCTTTGCCCTACGATGGCGGAATTGCCTGTTTAGATCCATCTACGCTTGACCAAGCTGAAGAATCGGCTTTGTTGTACATGACCCGTGAGCGTGACGTCCTTTGTCAGGAGATGAAGGAATCAAACACTGCGTTGCTGAATGCCCGCCGGAGTGCAGTCGAGCAATCCTACCAAGCAAAACGAAAACGCATCGACACCGTACGGCAAAAGGTGAACAACCAAAGCATCATCCGCATGTACGAGGGGCAGCTACGCAATATGGAAGCCCGCTACCTGGCTAAAATTCGTGATATTCAGAGCAAAACCGAGGTCCAAGTGAGCTTCTCGCTTGAGCTGCATGGGTTTGCGGAAGTCGTCCGCTGCTTGTGATTTGATATTCGGTTTGATGTGGTGCAATGTTGGTTGAAGGTGGCTTCGACGTAGTCGAGTGGAAAATGAGCCCGATTCATTGATCCGGATGAGTAGCCGGTGGTGTGAAATCAATCGTGTCGCAGAAAGCGAGAAAATCATGAAGGAAAATTCTGACCAGAAGGAAAATGAGATAAGCATCGGCGGTTACACGATGTCCATAACTGATCAGCTGGCACAGAAAATGATCAGCGCCGCTATAAAAGAACTTAAAAGCCCAACTCCTGACGCAGATCAAATCGCCAGATGGAAGACAGTCATCGAAAAACGCATCCGGATACCCAATATTAATGATATCGATAAGGCGAACCCTGGGCAGATTCGCCGCGCACTGCAGGGCATTTGGTGTAATTATGAGGATCTAGCAAGTGTCCTTTTCGAAATCTGGATGACCTATAACCAGCCCTTGATAAGTGAATGCACCGAATCGTTGAATGGCCATAACCTTTATGAGATCAGACAATTTGTTCGGGATATGGAAAAAGCTAAGCAAGATGAGCCTAATAAAGAGCCGGTAATTTTGGGAGAAATGGTTCGTACAATCTTCAGAAAAATATCTGGCCCATACAGTGAAGAAGAGATCAGGCTGGGAATACTGGCATCAATCAATATTAATGTCGAATACAAAAAAATCGTTGAGGAAGAGGAAGAAGAGCTGAAACAGAGTGGAGTTTCTTCTCGACAAAGCCGACAAGCACCGAGCCAATGGGAAGCGATCCTCGATGAGCTTCGGCAAATACCCGCTGACGATCCGGCTTGGAATTCGATGGATAAATTTATCCAAGCCGCCACTGAGATCGCTTCTCAAAAACTTTCAGAAAGAATAACCCATGAAGAGAAGCAAAAACTAAGTGACGCGTTGAATCGATATGGAGAGGATATCAAGCGTAGGGCAGCCTATCTGGAGATCAGCGGGGTAGAAGAGTGGACTGTAGATCGGGTACCTACTGACCAAATAGAGGATGCCTGCACCTCGATCCAGTCTCTCGACGAATTATTACAAGAATTTTCCCGGCTAGATAGCCTGCCATATCCTTCGGTTCGTTCCGAACGTTTGAAATTCGAGGATGATCGTCGGAAAGCTGAGGAGAGGTTGATTGAAGGATATCGGGCAGCGCAACGTTTTTTTCAAATAAGGGGCGAAATGGTAGAAACGAAGTTGCCCAGCACCCCCGAATCCTTAGTAGATACTCCCGAAAATTTGGCGGTAGATGACGAGGGAACTATATACCCAGAGACTGGTCAAGAGAGTGCGCCAAGTAATATCTCTGACCTGCCAGAAACCACATCCGAGCGGTGCATTGAAGGGGCCAAAGAGCCTGTCGAGCTGGTTACCCTGCAAACCGAAGTATTTGTCCACCCAGTTGCCATTGAGCCGCCGGTAGAAATAACAGGCGGTCTGTCCGGGTCGGTGGATCAAACTCGAGACAGCTCACTAGCAACAACGTTGGAAGGTCAAGACTCGCGACATGTTGAAGACCAAGGAGCGGGTGAGGTTCAAGTCATTCTCCCACAAATACCAGCTCCAGAGATCAAACCCGCGACGTTATTAAGCCACTCGAATACGAACCTAGCAAGCTGCATCGAAGCACGAGATTTGAGCGTAGCATACTGGCTGGCCTGGGCGATGGAGCAGCAGGGAGAAGAAAGCTTGATCCCTTCTTGGCTGATTGCAGCGGTTCAATCCTGCATATGGTCGATTTCACTTTGGCCAGAACAATCCCCCGACCTGCATGAAAGCCTATGCAACCTGGTCTCACCGGAACAAAAACCCAGCCAACCAGAAAACGACGCCACTGCCTGGCTTCGCTTTATCTGCGGCATGTATTTTACGCTGGTAATACCACGCCAGGGTTGGGCAAAATGGGTACAGGTGCCGGGCAGCCATAATATCCCACAACTGAACCAGCTCACTGAATTAGTCTTGGATTATTACACAAAGGGGCTGCGTTTAGATCCTGAGTTGGTCCAGATGATCATCAATAAAGAGGAAACGGATCAGCTCGTGGATGACCTTGCTAGGCAGGCAAAACAATGGCTCAGCCAGGCTCCCAGCCGGACGACACGCAACCATCGTGCCAAAAATCTATGGCAGGAACTCCTTCGCGTTGGCCAAGGTGAACTCTATTTATTAATTGAGCCGGTTGCGTCCAATCGACGCTCGGCTGCCAAACAGGTACAGACCCAGTTGGCAAACTGGACAGATCGGCCCTGGTTGGAAAGGATGGTCCAGAGACTGGACCAGGAGCTTCGTCTTCGAAATGAATTTTCCATCATTGGCGAGGCTAAGCAACAAATCATCAACTGGATTCTCGACGTTTGTACGATCGCTGATCGTTGGAGCAGTATCATCATCCATCAAGATGAACTTATCAATGGCGATAGCTGGTCTTATAGCCAAACCAGGGAATTGTGTTATGCATCCCGCCAGATCTTAAGAGGGGTTAACCCCGAGCTGATTGAATCCCAGAAAAATGCTTTCCAGCCTGGAATCCATGCTGTGCTTGGCATTGTCGCCTGGGTTTTTGAAGGATTAGAAGCTATCTTGGGGGAAAATACCAGAGCAGCATCGGCTACCTGGCTGAAGCCCAATTTCCCGGATGTGCCCTTCGATAGATCCTCCCATACATTCATACGTCGCTGTCTTGCGCAGCCCCTGATTTTTCAACCCGAATTAAACCTCGATAATAACGGTGTGCCTGGAGATGAACAGGCTTCGCAGGTACTATCCATCTTAGAGAAGGGACCGAACCACAGCGCAGTCGAAGCTATTCAAGGCTGGTTGGATCGACGAGATTATCGATTCATTGATCAGCTTTTGGAAGACATTCCCGATCGGGATGTATGGGTAGAGCGCTGTCGCGAGGCATTTCATTCAGATTTGCAGTGGATAGAGAATAATTCCATCTACGAAACTGATGTAGATGTCGAGCAGTCAAAAATTGAAAACCTGATCTCCGACCAAGAATACATCGAATATAAGAACCGAATTGAATCCGTCCAGAAGAATTGGCGGCAAGCTGATTGGGAAACGAACCGACGGATCTCTTTTGATCTATTAGTGAAGCGGCTACAAGGAATCCGTGACCAAATCGGGAAAAGACGCCAGGCAAAAATCGATCATTTGAAGGAACGCTGGAAGAATATCCGTTATGATGTATTGCCATTACTTGGCGATGACCACGATCTATCCGAAAAAATCGCTAATGCGATCGAAGGCAGCTTAGCAAGCAATGATCCTCGATCCGTGAATGCATACATCGAACAACTTCAAGATGCAATCAGCAAAGGGAAAAAGCCGGCGCAATCGTTATTCGAAGTGAAAACTGCTGAAGAAATCGACATCCTAAAGCAATTCCACAATCTTCTTCCAGCATATGTCGATTTGTTTGAACCTTTCGGGCGGAAAATGACTCTGCAAGGCATTGCCGATATGATCAAGCGAGATGAACCCCTACCTGGGATGCCGCATGTCAGTCCTTCTTCCAGCCGTCGGATTGAAGCACATCGAGCAATTGAAGCCTGGCAGCTGTTAAAGCGATCAGGCCCCGAATATGACCCCCGTCAGAATGAGAACATAAAGACCATTCTCTCCTATCTGGGTTTCATCCTGCGGACTGAGAGCCCTGTAACTGTTGGCCGGTCAGGAAATATCATGCCGAACTTCCTGCATTGGCACGTCAAGATGAATGCTCCTGACAGTGCGCCGGTTGCTATGTTTGGGTCAGAGAGGAATGGGGAGTATGAAGTTATCGGCGTTTGGCAACGGCCTGGCATCGAAGCCATTACTTCTCAAGTCAATGCGCTCATGCAGCAAACAGCTAACCAGCCTGCCATCTTGTTTTACTTCCACTACCTTACATCTACACGGCGTGATCAACTGCTTTCAGCAGCGCATCGGGAAAGTTTACCAATGCTGGTGATCGATGAACCTTTGATCCTTTACCTGGCGCGCATAAATGATACCCGTTTGAAACCGATGTTCTATTGCACCCTACCATACGCGTTAGTGGACCCATATTATCCCTTCGTCCGCGGGAAGGTGCCATCAGAAGCTTTTAAGGGACGTGGCGATTATGTCCAACAGTTGATGGACCCTGCCGGACCGGTGATTGTTTACGGTGGAAGGCAGTTGGGTAAATCTGCGCTCCTTCATCAAGTCGAGCTCTCATTCCACCAGCCCGACGATAACCGTTTTGCAATTTATCGTGACATCAAGTCGGTTGGCGATCCGGCATCAGGGATTAACTATCAACGGGATCTCTGCGATCAACTGGCTAAAGAGTTAACTGGGACTAGTCCCAAACTAATCGAGGACCGGCGCTCCTATGATATTGATCGATTAGTCTCGCAGCTTCAAGAGAACATAATCTCAAAAAATAGAAGGATCATCCTGTTATTGGATGAGGCTGATCACTTCCTGGATGCCGACGCGGAGAAGAACTTCTACGTTGTCCACAAACTGAAAGATTTGATGGACAAAACAAATCGCCGCTTCAAAATTGTCCTGGCCGGTTTGCACAACGTGCAGCGTTTCCAGCGTATGAGCAACCAACCTTTGGCCCATTTTGGCAAAATTGAGATCGGACCGCTGGATTTCAAACCTGCGCGAGAACTGTTAGTCCAACCATTACATGCACTGGGCTATTACTTCGGGAATGACCCAGATAAAGAAGACAGCTCTTTACCCCTCCATATCCTTTCTTATACGAATTACCATCCTGGCTTGATCCAGTTATTCGGTAGGCATCTAATTGAGCACCTCAAGAATAAGTATCTCCTACCTGTTCACCCACCTTTGTCTATCACGCGGGCCGATGTAGAAGCCGTTTATCGTACAAAAGAGGTACGCGAAGCCTTGTGTGATCGATTCAATTTGACACTTTCATGTGATTCGCGGTATGAAGCGATCACCCTGGCATTAATCCTTGAACAATGGGACGAGCAGAACGGCTTCGATCGCCAATTTTCATCCAGAGAGCTTCATAAGATGGCCCAATATTGGTGGCCCAAAGCATTTGAGGAAGAAGCGATCGCTCAAGACAGGTTCACTGGCCTTTTAGACGAAATGTGCAGCCTTGGAGTGCTCTCAACTAGCTCGGACGAGAATTCTTATCGCTTGCATAGTCCCAATTTGGTTCACCTGATGGGGACCCAAGAGCAGTTGTTTTACCGGATAGATTCTCTGGCGAAAACACCTCCGCCGGAGAAACAGGCACTTGATAGCTCCCGCGCCCGCCTCGAAGATTCAAGGGAGTTTAGTCCACTCACTTTTGCTCAGGAACGTGTCCTGAATCATCCTCATTCTGGCGTTGCGCTCATCTTTGGATCGAATGCAACGGGGTTGGCAAACCTTGCTCCTGCCCTTCAACGTTTACTACCATCTAGCCCAAAGGGTTTTCAGGAGATCCACATCGTAGCCCACGGGTCGGAGGCTATCCAACAGCAGCTCAGGCAGTTAGTGCGAGATGAACAAGAAGCTAATTTTCTGATTGCTCTTCGCGAACTCTCAGGTGAACCTGATCAGGTGATAGATGAAGTAATAGGGGCGATGCAGTATTGCCGTCAGGTTCAAAAGCGGGTTTTGCGTGTTTGTTTTACTATTGATCCGCAAACTGCCTGGCAGTGGCAACAAATTCCGACCGTGAATCGGGATGAAATTGAACAACAAGCCATTACAACGCTATCCTTGTCCCGCTGGGATCGGATCGGGGTAAAACAACGCCTGGAAATGGAAAGCTGGGATGGTGGAGAAATATCACCGACTGACCGGCTCATCACCAAAGTACTAGAGGTTACTGGAGGGTGGCCTTGCCTTGTTGATGAATATGTCTCGCGATGTAAGAAAAATGACCCCAATCTCGTTGTCGACGAGATTAAGAATGATATGTCGAAACCAGGCAATGTACTTTCTAGTATGTTGATAAACCAGCTCGGCATTTACGATTATTTACCCCGCTCGATAATCAATGCCCTTCGTGAAAATCGTGTTCGCAAACTGATCCATGCAGGCAACCCCCCGGTAGAGACGCTGGAAGCAGAACTCAAAACCCAAAAAGCTGAGAACATTGCGGAAGCTATCGATTACCTTAAGCGGCTCGGGACTATCATTACTGATCCACATTTCGATCTTGAGCCCGTTATTGCACGGAACTGGTATGATGCCTGATCTCTCAGCTGCGTTATGGACGCTTCCAGGTCCAAACAGGTTCATTCAAAAGGCTGGGCAGCAAATGGAGGATGGATTTAATCTCATCATTTTGCTGCCCAAGCTTATTGACAGATCGCATTTTCGCCAATCGCTGCTCAATTATCTGGAAAACGATAAGCATCTAAACATCCAGGTGATTGACTTGACATACTCAAATGGATGTTCTCCATTCGAGTTTTTAAAGGCTGTGTTTGTGAGTCTACAGAAATACAGAATGTTAGAAATGGCGGTCAATGACCCTTCTCTACCGAGCGTTATACTGCTCGACAATCTTCAAGCGTGCCCGGTGAAGAATCGCGCTGAATGGCTAATTGCTATTGCCCGCTGGTCAGATGCAAGCAGCCGCTGTGCTGGGGAACACTGCTTTGTTCTAATTACCGACTATCAAGCTGTCGAAGGGGTTAAGCTACCACTAGCTGATGTAAAGTTGGCATACGATCATTGTTCTGGAATCCCTACAGCTCTAGATGTCAAAATGCTTTGCCGCATAAAGGCCCAGCGGATGGATGCAGAGAATCAATGGCGCGAAAACCTATTGGCATCCTTGGCCGGTAATGATATAGATCTGGCTGCCGAATTATGGGACACGATCCTATGCGAGGAAAATGAGATAAATCAGGTATTGCTTGATTATGCAAACGGGATGGGGTGGGATCCTTTGAAGGAAAAAGGCCGGCTAAACCAATGGCATCCAAAGCCACCTGGAATTAATATTTCTTCGATAACAGACCAAGAATCTCTTTCCCTCCTAAATGATGGAATTACGGTTTATACACCCGAATATGGTGAAGAAATTCATTCGGCATTCTTAGCCTTACTTAGTCGACGGAACGACATCCATCACCGGATCTGGAGAGCTCAAGCCAATATTTTTCTTCCCCTGATTGATGATGTCCGGCGACGTATTTGCGATTACATTAATCAAAATGGAGTAGAAATTAAAGGGTATCATTTTGAAACCCCCGTCGAATTAAAAGACTTAAAGAATTATATCGATGAACTCGATAAACAATCGTATGTTAGACGTCAATGGGAGTATGGGATTAAGATAGCCTTGTCATCGCGTAACTCGCTTGCCCACTACGAAACGATCACTTATCGTTCTTTTAGTGATTTCTGGCGATTCTACATAGGTGTGCATAATGTTCTATTCCAACTCTCAAACTGAGTAAGGTGAAACCTATGCTCGAATCCTGGATCCTCGCCAAGCTCGAACCTTATCATGCCTCGCGCACCATCATCCTGCGCGATCCGCAGCGTATGGTCCAACCCGGCGCCCGGGCGGTAGACGGCTGGGCGCAGGAGCACGGCTTTACCGTGCTATTCTGCACTGGCAACTTGGCCCTGCGTGAGATGGTCGAGCCGCTGCGCGGCGATCCCGATGCCAGGGTGCTGCTGGTGGACCGCAGCCGTGGGGATGGCCTACTCTTCTATCCCGACCTGGAACCCACTGCCCCGCAACACCCGGTCGAGATCTCGCTTCGCGACTACTTGGTGGAGAAAACCGGTGACCCCGCCTGGCCTGGGCTGGTCAACGATCGCAACCTGTCCCGCCTGATCCTGGGCAACCTGGATGGGACGATGGCGGCACACGGCAACCTGCGCGGCATCTCACCCACCCGCTTCAGCGACAGCGATCTGTACAAGATCATCCTGGGAGCGGTATTGAGCATCAACCCGTTCGCAAAGCTCAGCCCAAGCCAGGTGCGCCGGCTGTGCCTGGAGCAGCACGCCGCGCTGGACGAGCTCAACCGCGTCCTGCCGCCAGAGATCAGCGAGACATTGCGCAAAATGGTCGAGAGCGCCCCGCGCCCCTTCTGCTGGCTGCTGGACCGCGACCCGGAGCTAATCATCCGCGCCTTCGCGCTCTCTGCGCTGCTGCACCAGCACGGCCTGGACCACGCGCTATTGTTGCCCAACTTTGACCCAGCCCTGCATGAGTATAAAGTTATCGAGGCGGCTACCCTGGATGCCTCCCTGCAAGACCAGCTGGAGAGCGACCCCGACCGCACCCTGGCGGACGTCCAGAAGGTGGAAGACTTCCTCCGCGAAGACCCGCAGCGCTTGCGCCTGCTGCTGCACGACCAGCTCAATATCGGCGATGGGCAGGCGGCTCAGGAAGTGCTCAAGCAGGAGCGCCTGTCGGGCCTGCTGCGCAGCATGGCGTTGGCCTCGCTGCTGGTCGACCTGGTACTGAACCAGGACTGGCGGAAACACCGCAAGGTGCTGGCGCAGATTGAAAAACAGGAGCAGGGCGCCAAATTCCCGGTGATGCGCCGGCCGACCGAGCAGTGGCAACAGTTGTTGGCTGCTTACCGCCGCGGCATCGCCCTGTATGAACTGACGGAAAAGCTCAGGGAACAATATCTGGATCTGAAGGTGGCGCAAACGGAGAACCTTGAATTTGCCCGCTTCGACCAGTTGTGGAACCATGAACGGCTCAACCGCCTGGATTATTTCGTCTCCGATCTGGAGCGTATGCTGCGTGTGGGGGATATCCTGCCGGTTTCGCATGCTGCCCTGTGGCCGGAATTTGAGCAAACCTGGAACGCCGCCCGCCAGAAATTCAAGGAAACGAGTGAGGTCATCGATCAGGTCTTCCGGGTGATCAACCGCCAGTTCCAGGACCTCTACCTCAAGAATTACACCAAGTGGATCCAGCAGCCCGATTCCCCGGTCGTGTTCACCCACCAGTTCCTGCCGCGCCTGCTCCAGGCGCACTGGGATCCGAAGTCGGGCCAAAAAGCTGTGGTGCTGGTGTTTGATGGACTGCGCACCGACGCCTGGGACGAGCTGGTCCGCCCGGTGCTGGAAGAGCGCTACGAGCTGCTCGAAAGCCGCCCTGGCAGCGCCCTGATCCCGACCGAAACGGAGTTGAGCCGCAAGGCGATTGCCGCCGGCTGCTTGCCAGCCGACTTCCCCATTAAGAGCAAGCGTGAATTGGACCTGCTCTCCGCCTGGCTCAAGAGCCACATGGGCATCGCCCCTCAGTTTGAGGTGGTGCGCGACGTTGATACGGTCGCTTCGGGGATGACCGTGCAGTACCGCTCGAAGCAGCTCGACTACATTGTCTTCAACTTTACCGACGATAACCTGCACCACAACCCGCAGGAGCTGGCCCTCATCTATAAAACGACCGTGAATGAAATTATCCGCCAGGACGTGCGCAGCGTGCTGCGCGAGCTGCCCAGCGACGCGCTCGTCTTCGTCACCAGCGACCACGGCTTCACCCCGATGGCTTCCGACCCGATCGACGTGGGAGAAGCGGTCGTGGGGGATGCAAACCTGGTCAAGTACCCCTGCGTGCGGGCTGCCCATAACTTCAGCGGAGCGGACGCCAAAAAGGTGGTTTCGTTCGACATCCGCGCCCTCAAGATCCCCATCCCGGATGTTGCGCACGGCATGGATGCGGTGACATGCGTACTGTTTGCCCGCCCGGGGTACGTGTTCCGCAGGCAGGCCTGTCGTACCAGCCCCGACCGCTACGGTCACGGCGGCTTGAGCCTGGCTGAATGCATGGTCCCGATGGTGGTGATGGGACCCAAGAAGCAGGAACAGGGGGTTCTCTCTCTGGAAGAAGTTCACCAGACTGGGACCATGATCGAGGGTGAGCCGCTGGAGATGGAGATCCGGGTCAAATCGAGCCAGTGGATAGTGAACGGTTTCCCCATCACCATCTCTTTCAGCCAGAATCATATCCCAACCCGCAAAGAGTTCTATAACGGGGTGGAAAAGACCTACCGGGTCGGGTGGAAACCGGTGATGCCGGAAATTACGGAAGAGCACCGCAGCCGGGGAACTGTCGAATTTCCGGTGACGGTCATGCTGAGCTACCGGCTGAAGGAGCAGTCCTACCGGGTGAGCAAGACGGTGGACATGCGCGTCCGGCTGGATTCGACGCGCCTACGCAGGAGAATCGATTCTAAGCTGGATTTGATGATGGGAAAGCTGCCCAAAGAGACGAAATAACAGAAATGCAAAGGATAAATCGGTTGAATTATTGACCGATTATATCTTTTGTGATATATTTGCTGACATCAGGAGCAATCATGCCATTCCAACCAACATGGAAGGTCGACCCATTTGTTGATGAAGGTGGGGTCTGTCCGGTCATGGATTATATCTTCACTGGCCATAGCGAAAAAGAAGTCGCTATTATCATGCAGGTTATCACCACGCTTCAAAACCGAGGTCCTGAAATTCGAGGTTCAAAAATGGACGATCGGATCCGAGGACCAATCCGTGAGTTGCGGAAGGACAGGCATCGCATCCTGTATGCCCAAGTAGGTAATACTTTTGTTCTCCTATCAGCATTCTTGAAGGAAACACAAAAAACACCACCAGAAGAAATCGATCTAGCAGAAAGGCGCTTGGAGATATACAGGCGTACTCATCCAGATGGCTAGTCGTGTGGCAGCGAATAATAAATGATGAAAGGTAGCAAATCATGGGAGACTTTAACGAGTTCCTGAAAGAGCAGTTGAAAAACCCGAAAATCAGGCGGGAGTATTACCGTTTAAATCCTTATTATCGACTAAGTGACCTGCTAGTATTGCTCCGGAAACTTCGTGGTATCACTCAACAGGAGCTTGCTCAGAAATCAAATACGACTCAAGCGGTGGTTTCACGGCTAGAGAACGTTTCCGTTCATTGTTCTTTGGAAACTGTCGTACGGCTGGCCGAAGCAATGGATGCCGTGGTTGAACTGAAGCTCGTTCCAGTTGAGGAACTTCAAGCCGAGCTGGAGGCTGAGCAAACGGGTAGCGGGTGTTCTGAAGGAGGCGGCACAATGGGCGAGCAAGGGGCGGTTTTCTTTGGGAAGTCGGAAAAATCCGCACAGCCCAGCATCCAGTGGTACCAGGCTCCCGCTACGGCGTTTGGAGTCACGATTGGCGCTGCACCCAAACAGGGACGGAAAATCAAGCATCCGGAGATTGCATGATGGCAAGACGCAAGAGCACCCCACAGCCTACCGAGATGGACGTCACCTCGCCCGAGAAGCAGTACCCGATTCAATGCGAGTCCGTCTGTCTGGTCACCTCCTCCTTCCAACCGTTAGATCTTGCAAAAGAGGAGTGCAAAGACTCCCGGTTTACGTTCAAGATCCGCGCAGATGTAGATGAAAACCATGCCTTCTCCCAGTTAGACACCCGCGTGGTCTTCATCCCCGGTGCAGAAAATGAGCCTCCCCGGGGATATGTGCTGCAATTCGTGCTTCTGGGTGTCTTTACCGCATCTGAGCCAACTCCGGCGGAGGTATTGACCGATTTCGCCCGCATGTTTACCCTCTCCATCCTGTGGCCGTATGCGCGCGAGTACGCCAGCGACCAGTTCCGCCGGGCGGGTGAAGTCTTCGATGCGTTACCGATTATCAATCCTCAGGTGGTGACAGAGGGCTTGTTGAAGAACAATTTGATTGAGGTAAGGCAGACATCCTTGCCCGCCTGAGGTAACGGCTGACAGGGATGTCCGCTTTTACTTTTCGCGGATTCCGCAGGCACCGGGACAGGGTTATCCGCCTAACCCATCCCCTCGTAGGTTGTTCTATGTTCGATTGGTGAACTCCAATCACAAAAACTGAGGTGAGGGGAAACGAGACAAGATTAAAAATGTTTGTGAGTGGCATATCGGATTCCGCCATCAAACGCTTGATAAATACTGAACTCTTCTATCCCTGTAGCGGAGAAGATTTTTATGCTCCCATCGCTACCTTTTCACCCTGGGTATCTGATTTCTGGTTTGTCGATATCGCTTACTTCAATAATGCCCACCCAGAACGATGCCGTCCACTTTTGAACAATAATCCGGATTATGACCTACTTGGAATAAAAGTACGTCTTCCACACATCCCAAATTCGGATTGGACCTCAGATCCGATGTATAAAAACAATCCCCCATATATTCTGACAGAGACTTACCTGCATACCCCAACCGGACGTACTATCCAAATTCACCGGCACCGCCGGCGTGGTCCTTCAGCTTTGCGTTCAGAAATAAAACGATTAGGGGTTTTCTTTTACCGCCGGGATAGTGATGAGGGTGGGAGCGCAACCCATTGGTTGGTTTTTCGACAGAGGGCAGTCTTGAAAGACCATGTCAAGCCACTGATCTATGAAGTGTTGGAAAAAACCGTGGATGGAGGCCTGATTGTGACAGATGGCTCTATGATGGAACTGCCGATTTATCCACACAACCCATACGCTGAGCTCGCCCGGTTCCATTGTAAAAACGATTCCCGAGGTGAGCAGGCCAGTGACCTCATGGAACCCTTTATTGACCTGCTTGGTAATCAATTTACATGTATCGGTTATTTGGGGGAGGGTTATGGACCAACCCTCATATGGAAAGTCGATAAGCCAAAGTATTTAGGGTAATGCACGAGATCAGTATAGCCCAGCAATGTTTTGTTTCTTTGAAGTGTATCTGCTGAAGGGATTTGGAGGAGATTATATGATCGGAGCTATTGCTGGTGACATTATAGGATCCGTCTACGAAGGCAGGCGAAGGAACATAAAGACGACGGATTTCCCGCTTTTCTCTCCTTACTGCCGCTTTACGGACGATACTGTTCTTACAGTAGCCCTGGCTGATTCCATCCTCACTGGGATTCCTTACGTTGGTAAGCTAAAGGAATACTATCGTGCCTATCCTGACGCTGGGTACGGTGGTTCATTTCATCAGTGGGCAAGTTCAGATGACTGTAGCCCGTACTATAGCTATGGAAATGGATCGGCGATGCGGGTCAGCCCGGTAGGATTTGCTTATAACACATTGGAGAAGGTACTTCTAGAAGCGGAACGAAGCGCCGTAGTGACTCATAACCATCCGGAGGGGATCAAAGGCGCGCAGGTGGTTGGTGCCTGTATCTTTCTAGCGCGCCAGGGTGAGGCAAAACCCAGAATCCGGTCGTATGTCGAAGAAACATTTGGATATGATCTGTCGGAAACGATCGATCATATCCGGTCTTGGTACAGTTTTGATGTCAGTTGCCAGGGGAGCGTCCCCCAGGCGATCACGGCTTTTTTGGATTCGGAAGATTTTGAAGACGCCATTCGCAAAGCGATCTCGATTGGTGGGGACAGCGATACGATTGCGTGTATCGCCGGCGGGATTGCCGAAGCTTATTATGGGGGAGTTCCGCTAGCCATCGTAAATACTGTTCATCAAATTCTTGATGCCAAGCTGCAAGGGATGGTAACACGGTTTCGGAGAGAATATCCCTTCCCAACCGTGCCACCTTGTGAAATCTAAATGGAAAACCTGATCGATTTCATCCTCAACCATCCCAAATGCACGAAATTGATGTGCCCCACTTGCGGCGGACTTCTTGCTTTCAACAGCGAACTACATATTTGGATCGAGGCAAATTCAATCGATCTCCAAAAAGAAGTGGAAAGGCTGTCTCCAGAATCCCTCGAAGGTCTCGAAAATTGGCCTGTACTGATGGATCAGGTTCTGCATGCATTTCCAAAAAATAGTGACCTTGAGCATATTTATCAATCGTGGCAAAGGCAGACTGGCCGGGTACCGGGCTTTGATCGCTTTCTGATCACCCATGCCCCCGCAGGCAGTTGCGTGATCGAAGAGGACTCGCACTGGATAGAAGCCTGTCTGACCGGTGAGCTGCATTCATTTAGTGAAGATGAGCTCACGATGGTTGAACAATTCCTTGGGCAAGATATTCATTTATTTCCAAGCGTTCAAAGGCAAAGACAATTCCTCCAGGATATGCGTGTAGCCAGAAACGAATTGAAGCAGCGCGAAAATGAGGAAAAGCTCGCCCGAGCGGATGCTAATAGGATTGAGTGGAATGAGACGGTCCGCCGGATAAGCGGGCTGGATGCTTTAACTCGACTGCGAGAAATCCTACTCGATGAGAGATGGCCATTATGCGATTTTCCAAATGAATGGGCAGATATCCCCACGGCCTGTTTCGACGGTCTCAGTAGCAGCGAACTTACACTCTGGATCCGCCGATTGACGAGAAGAATCAGCCGCCACGAGAAAGGTCCGTGGAAGGATCTACGATCCAGATTGTTCCATCAGCGGCAAACCGTTTACAATCAGGAACATCTTCGAAAAACCGATTGATAGAAAGAGGCTCTGGTGAACCTTCATTTCAAAGAGACCTTTGCCGGCAAAGTCGTCAACAAGAAATTGACCTTCAACACCGGGATGGACGAGTTCCCTCGCTATGTGCTCGAGTACCTGATCGACAACTACTGCTCCGAAGAGACCTTCGAAGAGGATTTCGAGCGGGTTAAACGGCGCCTGCGCGAGAATTTCGTGCACGGGGCGGAAGCCGAGCGTATCCGCTCCTATATCCGCGAGCACCGCGAGCATTCCATCATCGCCAGCCTGGAAGTGCGCCTGGTGGAAACCGAGGACAAGTATTGGGGCACGATCGGTGCGATCAACGAGAGTTTTGTCAACATTCCCGAGGTGATGGTGAAGCAGTACCCCATGCTGCTGGCGGGCGGCATGTGGGGGACGATCTCCCTGACCTATGATGAGAGCGAGGTCCATAATAAGAAGATCCGCCCCTTCAAAGTCATCGATTTCACCCCGTTCCAGATCTCGATGATCGACCTGCCAGAATTCCTCCAAAAACGCAAAGAGTTTACGGACGGGGAGTGGCTTGATATTCTGGTAAATTCCTTTGGGCTCAATCCGGGTCGCATGTCCCGGCGCGAGAAGCTAATCTACATCAGCCGGGCCGTGCCGCTGGTGGAATCCAACCACAACATGATCGAGCTGGGTCCGCGAGAAACCGGCAAGACCTACCTCTTCCGCAATATGTCTTATTATGCTCATGTGCTCAGTGGGGGCAAGGCGACCCCCGCGGGATTGTTCATTAACTTGAATACCGGCACCGTCGGCCTGGTCGGCACCCGCGAGGCGGTGGTGTTCGACGAGATCGCCAACACCGATTTTACCGACCCTAAGGCGATGGTCAGCATGATGCAGGGCTTTATGCAGGACGGCAAGTTCAGCCGCGGCAAGAAGGAGATCCTGGCGTTCGGCTCGATCGTCCTGGTGGGAAATTTGGACGTGCAAGGCAGGCTGCCGCACGAAAAGTATTACACCCTGTTCGACCCGCTCCCGAGTTTCTTGCAAGTGGAGGCGCTCATCGACCGCTTGCACTACTATTTGCCCGGATGGGAAGTGCCCAAGATCAGCCCCGAATCGGCCAGCCAGGACTACGGCTTTATCACCGACTATTTCTGCGAGATCATGCACGAGCTGCGCCGCATCGACGTCAGCGCACCGCTCAAGAGCCGCTTTGAGCTGTTCGACGCTGCCGGAGCCGGTCCGGGCTTGACCTCCCGTGATGTGCGCGCTATCTACAAAACCCTCTCTGGGCTGCTCAAGCTGATGTATCCCCACGGCCAGGTGACCGACGAACAGTTGGAGGAACTGCTGCTTCTGGCGATTGAAGGACGCCAGCGCGTGCGTAACCAGCTTCACCTGATGGCCCCGGGGGAGTATGCCCCTACCCAGATCGCTGCCCGCTTCGTTCAGGCCGGCAATGTCGTTTGTCCAAAACTGCTGGAAGGGGACCGCAAAGTCCACATCGAGATGCCCACCCAACCCGCAGTAGGGGAGGTAGTCGGCCTGGCTGTTGCCGGGGAGCAGGGGGTCATCCTGCGTTTCGAGATGCAGGTGAGCAAAGGCCACGGCCGCATCGTCCCGTTGGGGTCGATCCAGAAGGTGATGCGCGAATCGATTGAAGCCGCCACGCAGTACATCAAGGTCTATGCGGCCGATCTGGGCGTTCCACCCGATTGGAAAGAGAATTTTGACGTGGCGGTCCTGGCGACACAAATGGGCATCCCCAAAGAAGGCCCTTCAGCCGGCATCACCATCGTCACGGGCATCGTCTCAGCATTGAAGAACGTTCCGGTGCGCCATGACATTGCTATGACGGGCGAGATCACCATTATGGGTAAGGTGCTGGGCATCGGCGGGGTGCAGCCAAAACTGATGGCAGCCATTGACGCCGGGGTGAAAACCGTAATTATACCGGCCGAGAATGAGCGGGATGTTCAGAATCTCCCCGATTACATTCAAAACAAGATTGAAGTGAAATACGTCAGCGATATTCGTGAAGTGCTGGCTATTGCCCTTTTCCTCCCCAATAGTTAATCCTTTGAATGAGTTGGAGAATTGAAAAGCACCTCCCCTAAGATTTCGTTCTTTGGATTTTTGGGGGAGGCAAGGAGGGGGTTCCTCCCTCCAACCTATCAACTAATTCCCAATCCCCCTTGCCAAAACAGAACATATATTCTATAATATCCCCCTCAACCTTTACCCCTGCACCTTTCCAACTGCATACAAGCTTATCGATCCAGGCATATCCTTGTCA
>JAQTMA010000016.1 GCA_028714615.1 Anaerolineaceae bacterium
GTCACGCAGGTGGCCGGGGTCATCTACCAGGACACCGTCGGCGGCAATTTTCAATGGATAATCCGCCGGAAGAGCTTGCGGAGCTAAGGGTAAGCCATCAGGTCCTTGGAGCATACCCGGCGAGCAGACTGGCAGCGGGTCGAATGGATCGGGAAGCGGCGGCTGGCGGCTGGGATCGAGCGCCAGCCGCACATCCCAGCGCCCGAAGGCGATGCCGACGCACCAGGAGAGCAAGGCACGGACCATGGCTGTGGAATCAACAAGGGCTGTTTCATCCACATCTTCATCCTCGGCTTCTTCGACTTGATGATCTTGATCTTCACTATCTTGCTCGTGATGTTGATTATTCTGTTCATCTTCTTCGGCCAGCTCAGGAACCCCATAGAGATTTGCGACCAGGATATCGATTTGATGCTGAATTTCAGCCAGGCTTCTTTGCCTGTTCATCTCTCTTGTGGCTACTTCTGCCGCAGTTGCAGTGATCGTTCTGGTCGCTTGCGCAATCGGGGCAGGAATGGCAGTCGCCGCTGTAGTTGGAACAGCGGGTGTAGTGGCCGAAGCAGGTATAGCTGTGGGAAGATTCAGAAGAAGGATAGACGGAAGCTGAAAGATATGGGTGGTTTCATTGAAGCATGAAACTTGGCGCATCAACCTATAAGCCTCAAAAGCGAGTTCCGATAATCGGCTTGACTCCTCACAAGTCCTAATTGGGACAGGGGTATTTTGGATTATACCGACTTCAAAAGATTGAGCAAGTTCCGTACGAGCTAATTGAATTTGTACGAGACGGAAGAAGGCTCGCGAATTCATCACCGCCAGCAAAGACTGTAACTGATTCGGATCATCTCCATCGACGAACGCGGTTGGGCCTTTATCTGCAAAAATACATCCTTTTGGAAGTATTCGCACACTAAAGCCACTGGTCCGGCGCGGCCATGTCAATCCCGGGGAGAGGTAGGAATTTTCGGGGTGGATAATCCATCCAGTATTACCAGCTAGATAAGGATATTGATTCAGTATATATTGTCGAATTTCTTCTGCATCATTCTCCCAATTGATTAGCAAGTGGACATCAGAATAGAAAGGAGAATACTGGCCACCTTTGGCAAATGGATACCATCTTCGACCTTTGCCAACTTTCGTCGCCAATACTTCCCACCAGATTCGTAAGAAGCGAAAATCATTTTTACTAGATGCCCCATGTTGAACGGTGACACCCGATGAAGAAATTGATGGCAACTTACGAAATAATTGGCGCAATACATCACCCACCCAATATGCAAACGGTGATCCAGTAATGGATGAAAAGTGTGCAGGATCCACATGATAAGTGTCTGGGGTGAGATCACCTCGGTTGAGTGAGGTCATCTGGCGGTGTAGGTCCTCGCCCTTGGCTTCGATGGGGGAGGTGAGGAGGCGGAAGAAGATGGAGTTATTCATCAAAATGCTCCGGATGTTCTTTCCAGATCATGTATTGAAATAATGTCCCTGGAAAAAAGTATCTTTCGCCCGATTTTGGATCTGGGTAATCATTTATCCGCTGTCGAATAAATTCATCAGCTTGATTCAGGGTGATAGCTTTCCAATCCGAAGATCGAAGTATGTTTCGATTGTGCGGTAGCATGCAGAACAGGACTTTCATGAATATGATATTCATTCCAGGAAATTCGAATTCCTGAGTGCCTGATAACCCTGCAATAATATCATCTATATATTTGTGATCCACCAATCCAATGCGATTAATGGCAACACGTAAGCGTTCTTCTGAAAATGCAGCCTGAATTTTACCTTCGGTTACGGATGGGCTGCCTTTTACTTCGACGATCATGCCGATCGATTTTCCTCGATAGTTATTCAGCCAGGCATCATCTTCTAACTCACGTTCACCTTCCTTTCCCGTAAAGATGCTTTCATAATAATAGGCCGGCCGGATAGCCAGGATATCAGCATCAGCGTTGTAACGTCCATTCTGATCGCGATAGGGTAGACGATGATAGACATAATTGGCGAGCGGGAAAAATCCATTCAAGCGCAAATACCAATACGCCATCTCTTCTGCATAATTGGCCATTTCATCCTCCCTTACGTAAAACGTACGCCGCTGTCTCAACCATTGCCGTATCCAGCACCCCATAACCCAGGTCTGCCAGGGTCACCAACGTGCATTCCTTCAGGAGGATCTCCTCTCTCCAGACTTGGAACGTCTTCAGGAAGAACCCTGAACGGCTGGTGATCGCGCCTAACATCCCACCTGGGCGGAGGAATTCCAGCCCACGCTCGACGAAAGCTGCGTACAGGTCATTCTTGGTGCGCGGATATGCACGGCTAATGTATTCTCTGCTCCCCAGGCTTGGTGCGCCAAAGGGTGGATTCATCAATACCACATCAAATGGGCGCATCAGTAAATCTACGAAGGCAAAACCCTCGAGCGCGTCGTGAGAGAACAACCTCCGCAATACCCCCGTATCAATTGCGGTTTGTTCAGCATATCGGTGAAGAGCTTCCAGAACCCGTTCTTCTGCCTGGTCCCAGAACTCTCCATCGGTTTCGTCGGATAATCCAAGTTTACCTATAGGCAGGTTGTCGCCGGAGAGTAGTAGCTGGACCGGTTCTGGGGCTTCTAATAGAGTGCGGTGGGCAGCGTGGATTTCGGCGCGGATCTCTTGCTCAATCTTGAGCAGGCTGCCAATCTCATCAGCGCTTTTCATCCGTTCCCAGGCTGCTCGGACGATTTTCCCGAGCACCACCGGTTGGAGGTCGCGCAGAAACTCACCCAATAGCTCATACTCGCCAGGCATCGGCTCTGCGCACACCACGTTAACCCGTTGAACTCGCGGTCGCTTGTACGACGAAAGCCCCATCTCACCCCATGCGCGCTGAGAACGCAGCCATAAAGCCAGGGATGCAATCTGGGTAGCGCGCAGGTCGATATCAATCCCATATAAATTATTCTCAAGGATCAGGCTGGGGACCGTCTGAGCGAAAGCGGCTGGGTCAGGGTATTCTTTCCGCAGGCCGGGACCCAAGTCAGGGTCAGTATAGGCTTCCTGATAGATGATGGTGAGCAAGTCAAAACAAAACAAAAGGAAATGGCCGCTGCCGCAGGCTGGGTCCAGGATGCGCAGAGAACGCGGGTCGCGTTTGCCGCGAGCGGGAATCGGAACATCTGGGGGGTGCAGTAGATAACCAGCCTCTTGGGCTAAGCGGGTATCCCCCTGGCGCATTTCGTACCACATGCGCCCCAACGTGTTCTCGGCCAGGAAAGCCACCACATAGCGAGGAGTATAAAACTGGTTGCGGAACGCCAGCTCGTTGCTATTCTGCGGCGCTGATGAGGCCTTACGGGCCTCATCGCGCATCTCTGGAGGTGTGAAATACTGGTAGATCCAGCCGATGGTCTCATCCTGAGCCCAGGCGGGTTCCAGATCGGGCTGGTTGAGCTGGTCCAACACCTGCGCCAGGCAGGTGGGGCTAGGAAACAGGGTGGAAGTTGGCAGGGACCGGTCAAATAGTACGCCCAATACGCAGGCCAGATCGTCGAACAGCAATTCGATGTACAAGCGGTAGCCGCCATCGGGTAAAGATCGGATGGCCTCCGGAGAGATCAGGGCAAATTGAGTGAACCCCTTTGAGGTGATACCGCAGCCAATGGATTCTTGGATCAGACCACGAGAAGGATGCTCCATCAGTTTGAGAGCTGCCAATCGATTGAGAGAGGTGAATGCGCTCTCACGGATATAACGCTCGAGCGCCTGATCGAACCCCTGCCCCTGGGCAATCTCATGCCGCAGCGCAGCCGCTATCTGGGCCCGGTCTGAGCCGGATATAGTTCCACCTGCCAGGCCGGCGGGATCCATCCCAGCCAGAATGGCATATTGCCCTTCCAGTTGCAGGCGGAAATCTACCTCGAGCAGCTTACGGCAGGCGGTGATGATCAGGCGAAGGGTGTTGCGGAGAGATGAGTCCATTACCTAATAATCCCTTCGAAATGGATCATCACTTTTATATCTCGGAATCCAACTCTCAAGATCTACTTCTCTTCGAATTACCTCGTCTGGATTTTCCCATCCTATACTACCGACTACGTCTTTCCAGTCGGCATAACAATGGGATTCAATGGGTGAATTTCCGAATGTAAACCAAGCACCAGGATCGACATCAGGAAGCCAAATAAGTTCATCAAAATGACGTTTCCCAAGACCGCGGTCAAATGCGCTAGCTCTAATTTGCCTACAAGCGATTTGTCGGACCAGGGAATCTTGAATATACTCATCTCCAGTGACAATCACAATACATTTTGTGGTATTCTCAGCCGACCAATTACGATACTTTTGATTTTTTGTGCGAAGTGCATCCCAAAAAAAGTACCAGGCGGGATCACTCAAACGACTATGAATATCATCTAGATCTCCATAAGGAGATGTCTCCCTTTTAGTTTTGTCTTTTTGCGCCTTCACTTGGTCAGCAAGGGAGCCACTGATTCTCGTTACTTGAAACGCAAAAGATCGCGAACATTTTAAAGCTGTATAGTCAGCAACTACTCTTACTTTTTGAATACTGGTGAAACCTTCTCGATATAGTTGATCCAAGACCCGGATTTCTGCCCAGACATCCAATAGCCGTCGGTCGAGTTCGCTTGGCTCGTCGATATCACCAACCTCACTAACTATTGCTTGTGTTTGCCCAAGGTGCTCAATTCGCGCCAGCCTGGATTCAAAAGTGTCTGGATCCATTGCATACAGATAGAATCGGCCAGCGAATTCATTATTTTCTCTAGCCTCAATCAACCTCTTAAGGTAGCGCAGGAAGTATTTCTTCAACAACGGTGCTTTGTCTACTTTGGTGAGTTCTATCATTATTGTTTCACTATAGAAAATTTAGATGGGTAGCGTTACGATGGGCTGACTTGATAGGCCCGAAGACAATGACCAGATGGTAAATCGCTCACGAATAACCCAGTCACCTTACAGGGTATGAATAGGTTCCCGATAACTCCTCGAAATGTGGCTGACTGACTTTGGACCGAATTGATTGTAAGATCGTACTGCTCATTCTTTCTCAAACTCCAAAAACGGGTCCATCCATTTGTCGGATTGCGCAAATAGCTGGCCATTTCTTCACTCGTGCAGTAGATGAAATATCGAACGTTTGTAATATTCTCGGGGATATGAGCAAGTCGGAAAAGATCTTTGAAAACAGCACCGGCTTTCTGTGTCCGCGGCAGGTTGCGCTGGCTGGGTATTGCCCGGTCATACTTGAATTCAAATGCGGCAGATTGTCGCCCTGGAACTGCGCGAACTAGAAGGTCAATCTCGGCTCCGGAGATGGTTGGATGAGGAAGCTCTAGCCATACATCGCTATGTATGCAGAACCCGGTCTGCACTAAAGCTAGGAAAAATGAATACCGAATGGAATCTTCTGAGGTGGGGGCAACTGCCATAAACCGCTCTTCGAGCAGCTTCCCAAAGCAAGATAATACTTCCTCGATCGGTGGGAACATTAGGCTCCTTATATAAGGGTTGCCTGATACTCGTTGATTTTCTCGATTACAAGCTCATCCATCGCCAGGCATATGTGATGTAACGTATCCACCGCCTGTCGCGTCCAAGAATAAGTAATTTCCTGGGCATCACCATCAGGGTTTTCCTGGCATCGATCAGCTCGATGAACAATATCGTTTCGTCTTCTTACTGCTTCATCCAGTAAATTCATCAGGTCTTTCTTATCCCGATTCAGATGATCAGCAATTTGACCCCAGGGCTTTGACAAGCCTAGAAGCCTACAGACAACATGAGCACCCTTGCGAGAACTAAGATAGCTAAAATTGGAAAGCCCCAGGATTTTGTTCGAGATATATTCAGCGGCATTGGTGTCATTGATCAACCTTAGGGTCTCATCAATCGAGAATGTCAGGCCCTGTAAATACTCGGCAACACCAGCATCATCCCTTGGAACGAAATCCCGCCCGACCACACGAATTACGATCGGCAGGTTAGTCCGCAGCAAGGCTGGAAGATAAGTGTCAAGGGCTGTGCAAGAAGCTACGATTGCCTGTCGTAAGAGGTGACATAGGGTAGATCGACGTAGTGTGGAGCGGGGTATTTGTTCCTCATTGAGGATTAGCCCGAGAAAGAGTTCGTTGTATACAAGGACAAGATCATCACCTTTCTCCTTATCGACAATGGGCCGTAATGAATCGACAATCTGTCCTTCAGTTAGGAGCCGATCGTTTGTGTCTAACATCAGGTAAACTCGCAGCAGAAGTTCTGCCGGGCGGATGTTATCCTCGAAGGTCTGCCTCGGGCTAGGCATATAGGGTTACTCCAGGATAACCTTGGCACCGGAGGCGACGAGCTTCAACAGGTACTCGCGAAGCTCGTCGACGACCTGTTTTACATCTTCTGCGTTCTCAATGGTCTGGCCCCAATTGACGACATCTGACAGACGGACATGCTCGATCTTCTCCTCTGGGGCCACCAGGTCTTGGACTCGCCGAATAGCCGTCTTCCGAAGCCCCTCTACCGCAGCCATATCGGATTCCATTTGGGGCATGCTTGCCCCACACACTTTACAGGTGAGTTGACCGCCTCCTAGAAGGTTCTCCTGACAGGCACGGCTCTGCAAAGGAGCAAGAATACTCTCCTGAGTTGATGTTAGGGCACCCGGCTGGGTTGGGTCAGAGATCTGCGCCCACTCAGACATTCCCTTGATGATCTCGATGGCAGCTTGGTACGCTTTGGTGCGTTCGGCATGCTTCTCATTGTATAGATTCTGGTAGGTATTTTCGACTTTAGCAATCACCTGGTCCACCTTGGCAGTGAACCGATAGTATGAACCATCTTGGAGCAGGGATTTAAGCTCTTTAACCTCCGTCTCCAATTCCGGAGCAGCACCGCGCTCTGAAAGAAGTGGCCATACCTGGTTCACCGAGAGGCGTGCCCTGTGAAGACGATTTAAGCCAGCTTCATTGGTCGCCACACGAATTTCACCCACCTGCTGGCGCTGCTTTTTGAAGCTTTCCCCTTCCCCTTCCAGGATGTTGACGACATCATCCGAAGCGCCCTGCAATATGGTGCTTAGACCACTGCGATACTCCTCAAGGAGGTTAACAACCGGGATGGCATTAGCTTTCACCGTCGCTTCAACCGGGAGCAGCGCTTCCATCTCAGCTCGGGCAAGCTTTTGGAACGCTTGGGCGACGGCGGCTTCGTCAACGTCCACCTCTTCACCGGTTAGCTCTTCATAGCGTTTAGCAGCAGCCACCAGGGTGTGCAGGTCTGGTGCTTTGCGCGGGGCAAAAGAGGCGGACCGGAAGGCATTCGTCGTGCTGAAAGCGGAGCGGATCTGGGCATCTAGATGGTTCCGGAAACGCCGACCCTGGTAGGTTACCTCGATCACCCCACCCCGCAGCAGGCTGGCCATAACCAACCAAAGGACTTCTCGTTCCCACCCATAGGGCAGGTCGCTAAAACGGTCTTCCAGCATTCGGCCGGTAACCTTATTGCCATAAGAATGCTCGGCCTGCAAATAGGTCATCACCTCATTGGCGATAGGAGCTTTCGAATTGATGACGTATTTACTATCTTGCGATATAACCAGTCCAAAACCATCCGTTGTGTAAAATACTGTAGAAAGACCGCTCAAGTTGGCAGCCTTCAGGATTTCGTCAGCTTCGGTGCCTTTGATCGGGCGGTTGCCCATGCTCAGCTTGCTGTAAAGCTGGGGAACGGCATAATCGAGCATTTTCTTGATGATTTCTGAGGCTTTTTCTCCCAGGTCTGGCCCAGGTTTATGGACGCCATCAAAGAACCCCGTGCCGGCCTGAATTGCTTCAGTTATCAGGCGTTTAAGGGTTTCTTGGCGCTTGGACACATCTAATTTCTCGTTCGCCAGGCTGGGGGCTTCATCTGGAGAAATCTTATTCTGGGCACGAAGCTGCTCGTACTTCCCGATCATCTGTTGTGATCGGTAAAGCTCGACCACCTGGTCGTCAATCTCATCATTCGAACTGAAGACCCAATAGACTTGAGTCTTCTTATCCCGGCTCAGTTTGCGGACATCTTCACAGAGGCCTGCAAATTCCTTTTGGCTGTCGGCCAGGCGTAACTCGACCGGAATATCTCCTTGCGTAAGCGTGCGACCCTCCCAACCGACGCCGAGCCGGAAGGTACGTTTCTGGAGCTGGTAGCGGCTGAGCCCTGGTTCGGTAAAGGTCGTGCGCAGCCGGTCCTCCCAGATCTCCTTGCGATCTTTCGGGAATGGGCTATGGGTATTACGTTCGGTTGACCAGCTCTTCTCCTGGTCGGTCAACAGTTTCCAGCCATCTTCCGTCTGGCGGATGAACTGCTTCTCAGAAAGAAGCTGAATTGCACGCCCAACATCCTCGAGAGGGGAGCCGGCATCCAACGAGCTATAAAGCAGGGCCGCCAAGTTCCGTTCGGTGCGCGGCAGACCACGTACGTACTCGAGCAGGGTAATCGCTTTCGCGGTACGAATTGGCCAGGGATCGTCCGGCCAAAGTGTCTGGATGGCGGCAATATCCCGCAGGCGCTCGGATGGCAGGTTGCCCTCGACCAGGTCATAGATTTTGTCGAGGGTGACGAGCTCCCCAACCACAGCATCCGCCAAGCGGGTCCGATTGCTCACCAGCATCTCATAAGCCTGTTTGATGATCGTACGGTTGCTGCCACCGATCTGACGGGGGGCGCCGGGTTGCAGGCGCATCCCCGAGATGATATCGATCGATAACTCGACGAAATGGGGCAGATAAGGATAGAACTGGACAAAGTCCTCCTCGGAGACGTCAAACTTAATTTGCGACCGTTCTGGCTTGGTGTGGGTGGCAAGCTGCCCTGAACACTTCCTATAAAGGTCGCGCAAAATCGCTTCAGCCTCGGGCCGTTTGCTTAAAACGCGCTTGGTCGCAACCTCGCGGATATCGGATGGGGCCATATCGATCCGGTAATGGAATCGGTCTTGCAAGACGGCCAGCTGCAAGCGTTTATCGCCAATGGCGGAAACGACCTCTTCTAATTTTTCCTGAGAAGTGACGACGATCCAGACGGGCGCCACTGCTTTTCCTGCCAGTACCCGGTTTTTACTCTCCTGGCCGAAGTGCTCTACCACAGCACGCAGGTTGTCGATTTTTTCAAAACTGCGCGCAACGTATTGTCCGACCTCGTCGACGATAAACATAATGGCACGCTTTGGCTCGCGCCGTGCAGATAGCTCGAAGGTGCGGTCCACCAGCATACGGATGGTGATATCCGTTTGCGTGTGCAGTGACTGTGCCCAGGAATCCGGAGTTGGGTAGGTGCCAGGTTTGAGGTGATGGAGGACGTTGCTCGCCCTTTGTATTTTCTGGGCTCCCTTACGTGCCATGCGCCACACCGCATACTCATCGGGCACCACACTTGAGAGGGTTACAGGGACCGGATCAGTTTGAGACCGCTCGGGAACCTCATCTTTGTACAGGCTCGCGCATGTCTTAACGAAGCCTACCAGGGTCCCCTCTGCTTCCAACTCGATCTCCAATTCGGCAATGTCAAAATCTTGGGCGTAATCCAGCTCTCGCAAGAGAACGGTATACAAGATTTCTGCGATGGAGACGGTTTCACGCCGCACTGCCCGGTCTACGCGCACATCGAACATCACCACATGCGAGGCGTAGCGAGCATTAATGTACTTGAGCAGGTCATCGATGTCCTTGACGAGTGGGTCACCCGGGGACTGCTTCTGAAGCTGCTGGATGAACAGACTGCTGGCTGGGGTTCCGAGCAAACCTCGATTGGCAAGGACATATCCAAGGTTCTTGGCAAATGACGATTTACCGGAGCCAAAGAACCCTGATACCCAAATCCCGACGGCTTCCGTAGGGTCTCCGGGTCCTTCCGAGATCGGTTTGAGGACCTTGATGTACTGCTCTTTGATGCGCTGGGTAGCCACGTACTCAGTGATCTCACCGTGCACGGTTTTCTCGTCGCGCTGGTCGAGTTTGATCACCTCTTCGATGGGCTGCGAGAGATCTCGGGAAAGCAAGTCGCGGATGGTTGGCATGTTCACTCCTAAGAAGGAATATTCAGATGATTTCTTATTGAGCTTTAGTTCTCACTTGTAGTAAGAGTGCGTGTGAAATCCTATTGACTTATCGATCGATACCTAATCGAAGTATTGTCTCTTGCTCAATTGTTCCCTGCGATGTGTTTATAGGCAGCTAAATATAGCGGCTCTAATTCATCGAAATCGGGATGGTCCCGGACTAAAGGTCGGATCACTGCTTCATGAAAGTCTTTATCGTATCGCTGGAACTCCCAACATGGGCTACGAAAACTATCGGCTACGCCTGGGGGAACTTTAAAGGTGATGTTCCAGGCATGCGTCCCACCCCAATAAACACTATAGACAATCCGATTCCCAAGCACGAATCCCGTATAAAATTTGTTGTGCTTGTAAACCATTGTCCAAGCGTGTTTTTGTGTTATTTCATTTATTTTCTCAACCGCTTGGCGGAACTGGCGAGTAGCTTCTTCGCCATGATCTTTGGCATATGCTTCCCAACCCCAAGATTGTAAGACCTTGGTCGTTACTGGTTTCAGGGTTTCTTCTTGTTCCAGTACCTCAACAGATAAAAACTCTTCATTCTCAAATACAAATCGTTGAATTTGAACGAGCTCGATTGGATAATCGATTTTCCCCAACATATTCTGAACGTTGGGTTGGAATCCCGGAGCGATAACAATTGCCGGCAATTCCAGATGATCCCAATCTAATGGGATATTATCTGGCTTGGTGTGAGATTCCAACCAAATTGCCTTAATTGAATCTGGATTTCTCTCAGCCCAAATTAAATATCCAAGAATTTGGGGCAATATTTCCTCTCCAACCTCGATATTCTTCATTTCAATAATGCAGATCTGCCCCTCTTGATCAACGCCGAGCATATCCGGGATACCCTGCCGATTGCCAGTGCGGATTTGCCGATGGATGATATAGACATCGTCGAGGAGCTCCTGGTTGGCATACACATACTTCTCAAACTCAGCTTCACTCATAAAAGGTATGGGAATCAAGTTGCGTGTTTGGCCGTTGGTTTTCCAGTAGAAGTTTTGAATATCCTCCTCCTATCGAATGCCGAGTTCCCGAAGCTCTTCGATCGCCCTTGGTAGGATTTCTTGACGAAACCGCTCTGGCCAGGGGTTTTGCACGGATGGTTTCATGAGGATACCCGGATGGGGAAAACAAATCGCATTTACGGTCTGTCCATCCAACCTGAGTGGTCGACAACGCCCATCCAGGTTGCGTTTCGCAACTTCACCACTAATCCCAAACAGGGTTGACACAACTTCGATGCCTAATAGGAAGACCACGCAGGGATTGGCCAAATTAATTTCCTGGGTTAACCAGGGAATACTTTTGCGAGAAAATTCTTCATAGCGAGAACGGGTCTCGGTTACATCCAGGCATCCAAGCCGGCGGTAGCGATCAATGTGGCCAGGCTTGAAAAGCATCACCTTTACCAGGTCAGTGATCCAGCAGGCGCTACGGTCGATACCCATAGGGTCCAGGTAATGCAGTTGCAGCTCCTGGCCAGACGGGATGCTCCTTACACGAGAGCCGTCAAAGTAGCTTTCGTTCGAGAAGGGCGAGTCGTTATCCAGAAGCGGAACGTCCAAAATGCCGTTTATGGTATAGAACTTAGCCGATGGATAAGCGCCAACGATCATCACACCATCGACAGCCGTCTCAATTGGGACCAAAACGTTGACCGGGTTCCCGAATAGATAATGGTAATCATCCGGCAAATCGATGCTGGTTTTGTATTCCCGGAAACAGCGGCGCTGGTATGCCTGGATGGATGGGTTATCTGCCTTCATACCACTCCTCGTGCCCATGTGCGATGGCGAAAGATTTGTTCTTCTTGCAGGCATCTTTGACCCGCTCGGGCCAGTAGCACATGGCGATGTGGCTCCAGTCGAAGTCGCCCGCTTCCAGGCGCTCCCAATATTTCTTGGGCTCGGACTTCCATAAGGGGATGACTTTCCACAGCGGCGCCATGCGCAGGATGACCCCGTCGTCAATCCAATCCTCGGCCGGCTCGTAGCCGCTGCGGGTGATCTCCTCCAGGTCTTTGGCGAATTGGGTCAGCTCGTCGGCCAGGGAATGCAGCTCGGCTAGCTGCTTCTCGAGCTTCTTACGCTCGCTGCCTGATTTACCCGCCAACGCCGCTTGCAGGTCGGCAATCTCGAGCTCGACCGCGCGGCGCTTGGTATCCAGATAGGGATCGCGCTGGAGAGAATAGAAAGTATCGCGGGTGATCCTCTCGTGGAAGATCACAAAGCCATAGTTGCGTTTGGCAGATTGGATGTACCAGTAGACCGGGCGCTTGCGGTAGAGTTTGAGGTGGTATTGGGTGAAATAATCTTTCTCGAGGTACTTGCGTAAGTCGCCAACCGCAGCCTGGTCGATGACCTCTTGCGCGCCTTGCTCTCCGAGCATCACGATTAGTGCCTTGTGAACAAGGGCAGCTAAATCGCGCGAATGTCCAATGTCGAATACGGCAATACCATTAGGAATAGCCAAGGATTCCAAGGCTTTCTCGGCTTCTTGTGAGAATACGTGCCGCCCTCCCTTCTCATCAATGTACGCAAATTGATCAGTTGTACCAACTAATTCATCGAATTCTTCCTTCGAGGGTTGAGAAAAAGAACCAATAGCAAAATTTGATTGGTAAATTATTGCTGAGCCAAGCTTGCCAGATTGACTTGGGAAGAAGTGGTTAAGGATAGTACCGATGGCATATGAAAACCAATTAAGAGCAATTTCATTGGAAGTGATTGAAGCCCGGTTTTCGGATAGGTCGTCGTAGGATTCATCAATATCGTTTTCACCATTTCTGCTTTTTTCCAAATTCCCAAATAGTTCAGCTTCGATGGACTTGCGATTCTCGAGCGAAATCCCATAAATTTCGTAAATCTCGTTGTTAATATTTCTCTCATTTCGAGCAAGACGATATTCATTGCTTTCACATAAGGCACATCCGTTTATGAAATGAGGTGGAGAAAAGAATTGAAAGGTATCCTCTGAAAAGAATGCTTGTGCTTGACGGATTCGGATGCAGGATTGAACGTATTTATCTAAAATCTCTTTCTGTTCTTTAATCGGTTTCGTAAATGGAAGACGGGAAATATCACCAACCTGATGATGTAATGTTGCATTTAATAACTTTAAACAATATTGAGACCAGGAAGAATTCATCAGCGAGATTATTGATCCAAGTAAATCCGAAGCAGGAAAACCAGACGAACCTTGTACATCAAAAATAAAGCCTGGTGGTAGGTATCGTCCTTGAAAGCCTTTGCTACTAATATCAGACCAAGTGATTCCTTGAGTAAATATAAATTGTTCTCCCCGTATTTGATCATTTTTCTCTTGTAAAAAAGTCTGAAGCACTTGCCCTTTCTGTGTTAAAGCAAGCACAGTTTCTTGATTTCCGTACCATCCTATCGCTGATCCACCTTTCATATATGGGACATATTTTTTTTCACTCGAAATGAATTCATCCCAGGTACGGCAATTGAAGAATAATTCCTCTAATTTTGTCTCCCACCAAAATCTAAGAAATCGGAAATTGTCGTAAGTAGCCGATCCATGTATTGGTTTGAGATCATTTCCCAATCCATTATGCTTTCTAAACACTTCTCGTATATTATTTGATATCCAATACACCCAAGGTCTTCCTGGGATCGCATCAAATTCACCCTGTCGCAAGAGGTATACGTTAGTCATTAAAGTACCAGGCATTATTTGGTTATCAGTCATTCGTTCGGGCTTGGTCATGAAATGATCTCTTTCTGCCCTGCAATCTGGTCGCGAGCTTCTTCCAAATTAGATGCAAAACTGCCCAAACAGCAGATGGCATATGCATAAATCTCTGTCAGCGGGTAATGATCCCCGATTTGATATTTGCATCGAGATAACTGATCCCATCGCGCCTTGTTTGATAAGTTTCCCCATTTAAGCTGTTGCGGGCGCGAATAGAGAGGATCTCGGCTTTCTCGTGGTCATCGTAATGGCTGTCCAGGATTTCCGGTAAATTCACCGGGAAGCGAACGGCAATCACCTCATCCAGGCCGGCAATTTCCATAAAGCGATCGATGATAAGGGTGTCCGGTCTAGGATTCGTTCGCGGACGATATACAAGCGACCGGTCGCCGACCCGGTTGAGCTCGCGGCGATAAAGAATATTCTCGGCCTGCTGGAGAGAAATCCCCACTCGAAGAACGAGGACAGCAGCCCGCACCCGGCTGCCATGTCCTTCCGGAACGGGTACAAGCGTGGGCGCACCAGTCCTGCTGCTGGCGGTGCGGGCATATTCCACCGGAAAGCGAGTCTCGATGTCCCGCAGGGTGCGGTCCAATGCCTGTTGGATCTCCTCTCCCGGGTCGGTAATCAACGAGCCGTATGCCAGGATGCCGATCATTTCAATCTCACTTCCACCCAGAGTTTGACGAACAGGAATGGATTCTCCATAGAGTTCCATAGATTCGCCATAGATTCTCCATTAATTCCCCAAAGGTCCCCGTTCATTCCGCGATTATTGCCCATTATTTCTTACTTAATTCCGCGTTTTTCCTGTTTAATTCCGCGTTTATTCCGTGTTTATTTCTTTTCTGTCAGCTCGTAATAAGAGCCTCGGCCTTTTCCAATCAATCTCAGTTTTGCCTGATCAATGAGTTTTTTCAGCCGATAAAAAGCCTGGTCTTCATTTAGATCGAGTAGTTGAGCTGCTTGGGCACGGTCTATCCGTCCATGTTCCCTTATGAAGGTCAATATCTGTTCTTCAGCGGATTGCGCGCCTTCACGCGTTTCTTCTTCTCCAGCCCGTGCTTGCGTCGTTAACCGGTAAACCCCGCCGCCGGTTCGGGTTAACCCGGCATCCGCCAGCTGTCCGAGCGGTACAGCCGGGTCCGTCTGGATCAGGTGTGCCAGCTCTTCGACCGGAACGGATTTTTCCTTCCAGCCCAGCCATAGGGCCGCCAGCTCTTCCATCCGGAGCGCCCGGCCCAGGGCCCGGTTAGCCCGCAGCGCTGCCTGGATAAAACCAAGATCGGCTGGGCGGTTTTCAAGCACAAGGCTCACACTGTCCAACCTGGACCGGCTGTAATCCGGCGGCCGCCGGCCGTTCTGCAGCTGACCCTGATAGATCAGCCTTACGCCGCGGCCGGTCCGTTCGACCAAGCCGACCCGTTTGAAGATATCCGCCAGCAGGGGGTTGCGCGGGTGGGGTGAGGCGGTGAGCAGGCTGTCTGGGGTGATGCCTTGGACGAAGCCGCCCGGGCTGCTGATAATCGCCTCATCATCCCGCAGCTGAATATAGATCGCTGCCCGGCGGGTATAATCGCGGTGGATCAGGGCATTGTGGATGGCTTCGCGCAGGCCGCGCCGGTCGTATTTGGGGACGCCCACCCGCACACCGCCGGCCATCAGCTCCTGCTCTTCATTCCGCACGTCAACCGCTTGCATCAGCCACTCCTGAACCTGGAGCAGCGGAGTGCGCCGGAACTCGTCCATCGTAACATCCAGCCCGCGCAGCACCTGGAAAGCGACTTCATGGGTCGGGAGATGTTCGCGCAGCGACAGCTCTTTTCCCACCAGAAGAAGTCCAGCGACTGTGGGGGTGCGCCGGCCATTTTCTTCCTTGACCAACCCGAGCGCGCGTGCGATCGCGACGTCATCCAGATGCAGCAGCGCAGCATCCCCGTGGTTTTCTTCGATCACCCGCCGCAAACGGACAAATTCGAGCGGATCCAGGTCGTCCCAGGAGGTTTCCTGAAGGGACATTGCCGAGAAATCTGCCTGGCCGCGCTCGGCGCGCCAGTTAACATACTCATGCGGGTACAAGGGGCGGCAGCTCGGTTTTCCGTCCCCACCGATGCAGCGGATGACCGTCTTACCATCCTTCGTGGCGCTGAGCTGGTTGGATTGGGGCACCTCAATCACAGCAATTCTGCCATCTGGAAGGTCCACGACCTCCACGCCCACGGACACAGGCGGTTCGGTCCGGCCAGCGATCAGACCGGCTAATCGGTCGGGATGTGTGGAGCGGCCGGTATTCAAACCGGTCACCTGACCGTTATTTTCCACGCCGATCAGCAGCATGCCGCCGAGGTGGTTGGTCAGGCAGACGACGGCCTCTACCAGCTCGCTATCCCCAAATGGACCGCGATCGCTTTTGAACTCGACCGTCAGGGTCTCACCCGCGGCGATCAGTGACCGGGCTTCGGGCTCGTTCATGCGGCAGATTCTCCTTCCACCTCGGAGGCCAGCTGCTCGAGTTGGGAAATGAAACCAGGCACCTTATCTGCGGTTAACCACCAATGAGATTGGTTGCCAAAAATCTCTTTGATCCGTTCGACCGTAATGGTTGTGTAATGTGGAAAGAAATTGAAATTGATCCACGCCTCAATCCCATTGGCATAGGTGTAAAGCATCAAGACGCTCCAATTTAGTTTGCGTGGGGATTTATAGGACATCCGGTTTTTGTTTGGTTTTGGCAAAAGTTGTAACCGCTTAGCCAGGGAGAATATGGCCATGAATTCGTCCCCAAAACCATTTGCCAACGCACGGGCTTTGAGAGCTTCAAAGCTGTCGTCGGGCAGCGGTGGGGGCGGTTCAACTTGCCAACGTGCCAGGGCCCAATCGGCAAGCTTCCGCTGCCGTTCTTCAACCTTAGCCGGAGTCCATTCTTCCTCACCGGCCAGTTCCCGCTCAATTTTCAGGTTGGAATTGGCATAACAACGATGGTCCAGGCCAATTTTTCCTCTTTTCTCGGCGAAAGATTTTCTGCCCAAAAAGCTGTTATCCTCCGTTAAGGTGAGGTTCCCCAGCATATGCTTGTATTTTTCGCGCTGCTCGGGCGTAAACCGGTCCGCCCAATACCCTTGTTCTTCCGGGTTCTGCGGCAAGATGTGCTCGATGGTTTTGTCTTTGCCCTGAAAGATGGTTTCCCAATTGATGACCGGAGATTGATCCCCAAAGAGATGCTCTTCATATTCATACAAGAAATATTTAGGGCTGATTTTGACATACCAGGGGCTGATCTCATCCAGGGCGAAGCTCTTAGCAAATAGGGCATCGCTGCATGCCTCCAGCAGATCTCTGCGGATAGCATCCTGCACATCTGAGAAATGCATTTTCTCATCATAAAGCTGATTGGCCAACCGGAAGAAAAGCGTTTCCCCATTATTCGGCCGCTTTCCAGCAATACGAAAGGCGCGAAAAGCATATAGCTCGCACAGCTGAATTGCGTCTAGGTACATTCGAGCATCATCCGGGTATTTCAAGCGGATCGCCATGAGGAGCGGTAGGAACGGCCGCAGGATGTCCATCCGGACGAGCTTTTGGCTCGTTCGAATGATCTGCTTTCTCAGGTCTGGTTGCGTCGCGAAGATCTGGAAGCTGTCCTGGTCTGGAGCGGAGGCATCACAGAAGGCAACAGAGGCATTCTGGAGGGTCAAGATGTATTTTTCCAGATCCACATACAGCTCATCATACCGTCCCAGGTAGCGGACCAGCGGGAAACGCTGTTTGACTGAATCGCTGCCATGCCAATGACGCCGGTCGTAATCGTAGATGGTGATCCAGTGATTCTGGAGCAAAGTGTCTTCATCATCGGTGCGCTTCGCCGCGCTGAGCTGTTTAAACAGAGTAGTCCAGGCTAAATTAATTTCTTGGGTCAACTTAGGGCAGCAATCTGGACCCAGCTTCGAGGCAAGGTACAGCAGGTAGTTTTTGACCAGGTCCAGGTTATTCGGTTTCTTGCCACGGTTGTTCATCGACTCAAAAACTACCCCGGCATCGGCTTCGGATCGCAAACGGTAGACCATGACTTTCATCTGTTTGGCGATCTTGTCGTACAGAAGTTCCAGGTCTTTGGGATAATGCTCACCACGATCTTTCCTCATTTTTACCAGGTAATCCCGAAAATATTGCCCTGCGGCCTGCATATTGGTATGGGATTGGATTTCAGCTCCAAGCAGATCGGTCCCTTCGATCCCCAAGACGTTGTGGGTGAAGTAACGGTCATTATTCGCGTCCAGAACCAACTTCGGAACGATCTGTTTCCCAGGGCCGGGTTCATAAAGATACGTGTCTGCAATGCTGTCGGCGATCTCGGTCAGATCCTCAATTCCCAAGGAAGCCATCTCACGGCTCAGCTCGTTGAGCAAAATGACGATCGTCGTCAGCCGCTGCTGTCCATCCACGACATCGTAGATGGGTTTAACAATCCCACGGGTGCGAATTTGAAGTGAGTTGTTATGGTTTTCATGCAATACCAGCAGACCGGTAAAGTGATCGTTGTCATCGGTCAGGGTGTCAAGGTCCTCTAGGAGATCCTTCCACTGTTCCTGACCCCATGAATAACCCCGTTGATAATCGGGTACATGAAAGCGCCACTGCGAGAAGAGTCCGAAGAAAGTTTCCAGATTGTCGAGGTCCATTGATTATTCCCTTGTGGGTTGACGGATTTCGGCCAGGGTCTTCTCAAAAGCCCGGCGCTTAGAATCCGCATCTGGCTCGTGGACCAGGCGGAAGTAGGTGCCCACGCTGTTTGTGCGGCGCGCGGGGTCCGACTCACGGCGCAGAACGAAGGCGGTGGTATTCACTTTTTCGCCAGAAATTTCTGCGAATGCGTGTGGCCCGGTGTGGGCCATTGTCTCAATAGCAAATTCTCCCAGGAGACCATTCCGCAGTTGTTCATAAGATGAAATGAACATGAATGATTGTTGGGTAATCATGCCGATTCTTCCGTTTTCAGCTGCTAATTCTGCACAACGAACAATAAAGGCCGCATACAAATCCCCCTTAGCATCCGGATAGGCTTCCGAAAGAAAATTGGCCAGGGTGTCATTCATATTCCTGCGTGACATATAAGGCGGATTTGCCACCACGCAATCGTAGCGCCGCAGCATGAGCTCGAGTAGGCGAAGTCCCTTCGTCGCCTCTTGGGTGAAAAATCGCTGATCTTTTCCTGTTGTGGCAGATGTTTGAGCAAAATGGTCAAGTGCCTGGATGATCTGATCGGCAAGGATTTCCCAATACTCCGCTTTAGCTGCTTCGCTTTCGTATAGGGCCGTGACATCCCGGAAAAGATCTAATTGACGGCCTTCCTGGTCAAATTTCTTTTGTTCTTCCTTGATTAAGGATTGGATCTCACTTTCCAGTCTCAATAGAGAGCCGATCTGATTGATATCCTCCAATTTTTCCCATAATTTTCGCAATAGACGTTCATAGATAGGTTTAAATTGCATTTCGCGGATGAAAAGTCCCAGGCGCTGTCCTTCGAATGGAAGAACATCGGCGCAAGCCAGGTTATGGTCATCGATTTGCGCCAACTTATTGAGACTTTTCGCTTTTAGGTAGAGGGTAAGTGCCGAAAGCTGCACTGACCGCAAGTCAATATCGATTCCAAACAGGTTGTGCTTAATAATTGTCGCGGGGATTTCGGCTTCGGTTTCTACCGAAGGTCGATCAGGCCACCCGGGTTGTCCGGCATGGGTTATTTCTTCGCGATACATCTCTACCAATAGATCGAAGGCTACCAGGCCAAAATGCATTGTCCCACAAGCTGGATCGAGCAGAGAAATTTCTCGGATAGGTCGCAAAGGGTATTGATGATTTTCCTGATCGTTATCAACCAGTGGAACAAGATAACTAAGTGCATCCCGAAAGCAAGAGTCGGGATGCATTTGCACCCACATCCTTCCCAGGGTGTTCTCAACCAGAAATCGTACAATCCAACGTGGAGTAAATAATTGAGTAGCGGACGGGATATCCTGCCTACGGACCTTTTTCTTTTGTTTGAACAGGCGGTCAAATACTTCTGCCTTTTCTTGTTCGTTGAAGAATTGGTATGTCCACCCAATGCTCTCCTCGGCCTGCCAGGCTGTAGATAGTTTTGGCTCGTTGATCAGACCGAGTAGGTGGTTGAGGGTAGCCGAGCGTGGGAAAAGGCGTGACGGCAGGTTCTCTGGATCAAACAACGAATGGATCTCACGCGCGATCTGCCCGGCTTGCCAAAGCAAGAAATGGGTATAAGCTATTTCGATCTTTCCTGTTTTCCACAGGCCTTCCTCATCGGCATGCTCAGCCAGGTAAAACTTAAACCCATTGGAATCCGGGCCACGCCCAACCGTTTCCCTGATGATCTTCCGGGTTTCCATCATTTTGAAAGCTACAAACCGGTTCAGATGGGTAAAAGCAATCTCTTTGACGAGTTTTTCAACTGCTTCCGGGCGCGTAAGACCGGCTCCGACCTCGTCAACCAGAAACGCAGCGAGCAAGTGATAAGTCTCTCTGGTTTCGGAATCTTGTAAGGCTGGCAAGTTTTGGGGTGGTTCCAGAGCGCCGCTCGCTAGCAGACCGTAAGTCCCCTCAAGCAGGTCGCGGGCTTCCGCGATCAACAGCTGGCGGGCATCCAGTGCAAAATCGTGGATAGCAGATCGGACTTCATCGGGCAGGTATTCGTCAGAAAAGACGTTGGCCATAATCTCCCCTAATCGATATAAACCCGGGTATGGTAACTCCCACGCCGCTCGTGGAGCGAGAGCCCCATAAACCGCAGACCATCGCTTCCATCGGCTGTGGCTGGCATGAATAAAACGCAAGGAACGCGGGTCTTTCCTTTCATTTGATCCAGCAGAACGGATACGCGGTATAAATCAGGTGCCAATGCTCCGGTTCGGACTAGGAAAACTAAATCATTCTGTGCATCGAAATTGGCCAATTTTTCTGAAAGGAGGGTAGGCAGTGATCGGAATTCATCATCTGTAAGATAGTCATAAACCTGGTTTTGAGCGGCTAAGAAACCCTGTTTCGATTCAAGATCGATTACTGATTTCATTCCCTCCGACTCGTCGATGGCCTGCCAGAGCAAGTCAGCCAGCGAGATAGCCACTACCCGCCGGACCTTATCGTTTTCCAAGCGAATAATCAGGCGTTTGATTTCGCCGCGCACCTCCCATTCTTCATCGGGTGGATAAACGAAGACCGCAAAAGGGAGGTCACTATAGATGAAATGGCGCATCGGGACTGATCGCAGGTCCTTCTCTAGAAGCTCAACGCGTTCTTTTAATGAGGACATTAGCAAACTCCGTCAAATTGGATGCTGGAAATTCCAACCGGATGATCGACCCGGCAGCGTAATAGGTGAGTAGTCGCTCTTGATGGGCTTCGAGGAAGAATCTTTCAACACTGTCAATTGGCAGAAAAAATATCTTCCAATCCTCGCTATGCACGATTTGCTCGCCCGATTTCTGATTGCGCGCCAACTCGAAAGCCAGGAAAGCAAAGGTTTCAATGGGCAGATAGATCGGGGTAATACTCTTTGTAGATCGACCCTGTAGGACACCGAAATCTCGCAAAGCCGCCATTGTATTTCTGGCAACCCGGCGGACTGTGTCCTCGCCCCAGGGGGATGTCGTTTTCCCCGCGTCGCTCCAATCTCTCAGTTGGCGGACTACATCCTCAACACTGATGTTGGTACGACCATTCATCATGCGTGGATAAACTATATCAAGGACGATTCCCTGCAAGGTCAGGTCATTTTTAACTGAATAATAATATAGAAGCGGATCCACCCATGCGGATGGAACGTTGGCCTGGACCAGGCTGACGAGGGCAGAGCCCACCTCTGGGTCATCAAAATATCGCTGGCGTAGTTTCGAAAGAACTTGCGATACACGCAGGCGTGAGGCTTTCCCGAGCACATTTTCATGCCGGACCCTTTCGAGGTTTGCAGAAGGATCTTGTGAGAGATCCCATGCGGCTAACAAGGCTTTTGTATCGGCAATCAGAGCACTCGCTTTGATGATGCGGCTTGTAAAGAGATATTCAGTCATGATGGATAACTATATAAGGAAATATCGGGGCTCCGGGCTCTCCACGAAGAGAAGCCCAAGCAAAGATTTGTGCGAGTTTCAACGGGTTTGAGTGAATTTCTTTGTCAGCCACTTGGATTTCTAACCTGCTATTGGCACGTTCAGCAATAACCTGGAAGGGTGTGGGATCCCCAGTAATGCGGTCCATATCCTGGCGAAGACCATCGAGTATTGTAATCGGCCGATCAGGGATCGACAGGGTTGTGAGTGGAATAGTATTTAATACGTTCTCAACCTCCCCGGCTAAATCTAGTCGGAAGAGGTGGAGCATATGATCCTCTCCGTTGAATGCAGCATGATATCGAGCTTTAGCCGCTGCAATAGCTAGTTTACGGCCGGCTGCTTCCGGAGCGTTCATGAACAGACGCTTGAAAAGGAATCCTCCAGCGGGGGTCAGAGAGTCATCATCCCACCAACGCAGACTGTCTTTTTGCGCCGCACGGGCAATCAAAAAGCGAAGTTGAAGGATTTGTTTTGCTTGGTCAGGATTAAGTAATGTCATAAAAAATTCCTGCTTTCCCTAACAGGAAAGGGATGGCTTCCCCTCGTCTTTTATCAACCATGATTCGTATCAGAAGTATCGGGTTTTGTGCTTCCTACCAAACCTTCACCTGTAATCCATTTCTCAAGGGTGAGGCGATGAAAACGCCAATGACGACCGACCTTTTGAGCCGGGATCTTCCCTTCCTGAGCCAATTTGTATACAGAAGAGACAGGGATGCGCAGGTAAGCAGCTACTTCTTCGATGGTTAAAATATCTGCGGGTTCGTTTGGCATTTGAGGCCTCAATGCTTCCCCTAAGATAAGTTGTAGGAGTTAGTCGGAGTTATTCTAAATTATTACACGTCACTCAATAATCGTCAACGAGAAATGAACCTCCTTTACAATATTTTTATGGAAATGAAAAAGTTACGATCTTACCACCCCGGGTATCTATTCCACCACTTCTGGTTATCCTGAAATCCTATTGCGAGGTCAACTGCAATCGTCTCAATGACTTCGCGTAACTCCAGAGTCTCTAGCCACTCGACTGGAATAGCATCTTTTCCCAGCGAGGCTCCTAGCAAGTTACCAGCAATGGACCCGGTACTGTCGCTATCTCCGGAGTGGTTGACCGCCAGCCGGATTCCCTGGGCAAAATCGTCCCCGGCAAAAATAGCGCAGTACACCCCAATGGCCAAGGCTTCCTCAGCCACCCATCCAGCGCCCAGCGTTTCTACCCATTCCGCTGTGGTCTCTGTCCCTCTGCCTTCTTCCCAAAGCTGGATCGCGTGATGTAATGCCAACGCACATTCTTCTCCCCCGATTTTGTTCTGAAGAAGGTGGAAAACGTGATCCAAGCATGATCCAAGGGATGCTCCTTCGATCAAGTCGTGGACCATTTGTGCCAGGCAGCCTGCAGCCAGGTAACCGGAAGGATGCCCGTGGGTGATCGCTGCTGACTCCATCCCCCAGCTGAATGGATCGTCGACCCTTCCCAATAACCCGATTGGTGCTGCCCTCATCACCCCACCACATCCCTTGCTTTGATTGATAGGATCCTCCAGAGATCCCATCTTCCCACTCTGCAATGAAACCAGGCATGTATTTCCTGGGGCCCGCCGGTGATGCAATTCAGGAACACGGATCAGCCAGCCATCATCTTGCTCGAACGGTGAGTCTTTAGATTGCATGCCCTGGGTGTGCAGCCAACGAAGGTACGCGTGATAAATAACCGTGGGTGGATGGCAGATCCCACGGTCCCGCCAGCGGGAGTAGGCGCGCAGTAGTCCCTCGGCAGTAAATAGGGTCATCTGAGTGTCGTCGGTAATTTGGCCGACACCCGAGATGCCCGCTTTCCGATAATCACCAAATCCGGTCACCCCTGTAGGGCCAAATCGCTTACGGATCTTTTCGAGGGAAAAGAACTCAATCGGACCGCCGAGGGCATCCCCAACCGCTCCCCCCAGCAGACAGCCTTTGATTCGCTCAGCCCTCTCCCGGTCTCGAGTAGAATACTCCATTAAGTTCACGGGTGATCCTCAATACCTTGACCAATCACCGTGACTTTCCCGCGATCGTCCAGGAAGACCAGCCTCGTTCCCTCGACCGGACCGATAAATTGCTGGGCGGCTCGAAGATAACGCCGCATTTGAGACGCATACCGGCCGACGAGTAAATCCAGATCCGCATCACTACGGATGGTGTCCGTCTTAAAATCGGCAATCTGCCAGCCCGACCCAGCCTGATAGAGCACATCCAGGTATCCGACTTCTGCTCTCCCGTCTGGCCGCATCCGGGAATAGGGGATTTCATGGACGCGTGTCTGGGCCTGGTTCATCTCTTTCCATAAGGGATGATCCTTGAACCGTCTCAGCAGCTCGGTCGCAAATTGGACGGCTCGATCCCGCTCTCCCGGGTCGACAAGCCCGCTTTCCAGCGCAATCGCATTCAAGAGCTGTTCCAACCTATCACTTCCGCTTGGCATGCTTCGCGAGGCGCCGCTGCCGGGGAACCGCCAGCGCTGGATGGCTTTATGCACCATCCGGCCGAGGATCACCCCGAAGCGCTGCTCATCCTCCCCGGTCACCCGCCAGAGATGCGCCTCTTCCAGCTCCGCTTCGCTCTCTTCCCCCGCATGGGGTGCCGTCTGGGCTGGATGGACGAGCGGCTCAAACAGGGGGACGGCGCTAGCGGCCGGCCAGGAGGCCGCAGGTGTTACCACCCTAGGCGGCTCTTGGGTGTCTTCCGCGGGTTTCACCCAGACACCCACCTCACTGCCGGTGGGTAAGACAGCGGTCTGCCAGGTTCCAGCCTTGTCCAGGGCTACCTGGGGATCGACCCCGGCAGCCCCGAGCAGGTCTCTCAACCATCCGCGCACGTCCAGCCTGCCCTCCCGCTGGCCCAGGTGGCCGCTGACGATCACCTTTTCCTTGGCGCGGGTCATTGCGACGTAAAAGAGGCGCCGGCTCTCCGCCTCGCCCTGGTCCTGATCGACGTATCGGGCATAGCGGTAGGCTAGCGGCAGCTCGTCCAGCCGGTCGGGTCTGAGCGCCAGGCCGGTCTCAGGCAGCAGGTAAACCGCCTCGCTGCTATTCAACCCCTGGCGGGCCGCATCCGCCAGGACCACCACGTCGAATTCCAGCCCCTTGGACCGGTGGATGGTCATCAGCCGCACCGACCCCTCCCCGTCCGCCTGGGCTTCACCCTCCCGGGCGCCCACATCCTGCAAGGTTTTCAGATACTCCAGGAAAGCGCCCACCGGTACGATCTGGCTGGTACGCGCGTCGGCCACCAGCTTATCCAGGTTGCGCCACAGCCGGCTCGAGTTCCCGGCCAAAATGGCACGGAAATCGGTAAACGCCAGGATCCGCCCGAGCAGCTCGTCCACCGGGATGCGGTCCACCCAGGGGGAAAGCTCCGCCAGGTAGTCCCGGGCGCGCTCAGCCTGGAGGCGATCGTCTTCCTTCAAACCGGTCAGATCCCCCCGCAAAGCCTGGAATAGAGGTACTTTGTTCCCATCCTGCCAGCGCAGTTGGTGCAGACCTACCGGGCTGACCCCGAAAGCCGGGGAGCGCAGCAGCCCGGTCAGGACCAGGTCGTCCCATGGGTCGGCCAGGGCGCGCAGGAGGTTGAGCATATCGCGGATCTCGGGGCGGCCGTAGAACCCCCGCCCAGCGGTGGTGACGTAGGGGATGCGCGCCCGCTCAAACGCATCTTCATAGGCCGGGAAACCGGTGGAAGCGCGGAAGAGTAGGGTCACTTCATCCCAGGCGGCGATCTGCCCTTCGGCCTTTAGCTCCAGGAGGCGCTGGGCCAGCGCTTGAGCCGCTGCTTCCCGACCGCTGTCGCTGTCCTCGCCGCCGGCCAGAACGAACTCGACGTGGGGCGCATGTTTGCCTGTCCCGGGCGCATCCCGGTGGGCGACCAGCGGCGCATAGGGGACGAAATAGGGCTTCCCCGGCTGTGCCTCGGTGCCCATGACCGGGGCGAGCAGGTCGCCAAGCGCGCAGAGCAAGCCGGGGTGGGTGCGGAAGGTCAGGTCCAGGTCGATCGAGAGGCCCCCTCGGGTGCGGATCTCGTCCTGGAGGCCGCGAAAAACGGTCACGTCCGCCCCGCGGAAGCGGTAGATGCTCTGGCGGGCGTCGCCGACGATAAAGAGCCTCCCCGGCTCGCTTCCCGCGAGCGCCCGCACAATATCCCGCTGGCGGGTGTTGGTGTCTTGAAACTCGTCCACCAGCACGGCGGAGATTTCCGCCTGCCAACGGGCGGCGATGGATGGGTGCTTCAACAGCTCGAGCGCGGTCCCTTCCAGGGTGTCGAAATCGACGGCGTTGCGCTGGCGCAGCGCGCCCAGGTACTGGTCCCGGGCGCGGCAGTAGAGCTCGAGGAACACCGGCAGCGCCTGCTCCATGCGCTGGTCGAGCTCCGGGTTGGGAGGCGGGTCCTTGGCTTCCGCGCCGCCCAGCCAGCCCAAATTTGCATCGTAATGCTCCTTCAGCTCTTTTACCGCCTCCTTGACCGGACCTTTGCTCCCCAGGCTGCCGCGCATGTGCTGGCGGCGGGCGGTGAAGAGCGCCTGGGCGGCTCGATTGGCGTTGCCTCGGCGCAGGCATTCCCCCGCCTGATCGAAACAGAGGAGCAGATCGAGCACCATCGCCGCCAGCTTCTCCCCGGCGGCAGCAGTAAGCTGGCGGGCATCGCGCAGGCCGCGCAGCTCCTCGACGATCCCGGCGACCCGCCGATCCCTCGTCCAGCGCTCGAGGGCGCATCGGACGGTTGGGTTCGCTCCGCCCTGGCGGAGATTTGCCCCATTCAGCCAGGGTTCCATGTCCAGCCGGCGCTCCAGGAGCTTTCCCAGCACCGTTTCCAGGGTGCTGGCTTTGAACAGGGCAAATAGTCCCTGCATCTCGGCCTGCCCGACCGCCCACGCCAGGGTATCTCTGGCCGCCTGGACGCGCAGGACCGCCATCCAGCCTTCCTCCAGCACCGCGAACTGGGGATCCAGCCCGGCTTCGGCAGGGTGGGCGCGCAGGATCTCACTGCACAGCCCATGGATGGTGCCGATGCGGGCGGCGTCCATCTGGGCTTCCAGAGCGACCCAGAAGGGCTGCTCGGTCACTGGCGCCTTTTCGATGCGCTCGCGGATCTCCTTACGGATGCGGTTGCGCATCTCACGGGCCGCTTTTTCGGTGAAGGTGATGGCCACAATTTTGCGCGGGGAGCCGCATTCCGCCAGGAGCGGCAGGTAGCGGGCCACCAGGGTGCGGGTCTTGCCGCTGCCGGCCCCCGCCGTGACGGCCACGTCCCGCCCGCGCTCGCGAGCCGCCTCTGTCTGCAATCCGGTCAGGCCGAAACTGGCCAGCAGGCTCTCGAGGTCGGGGGAATATTCGTTAGGATTGGGTTCAACGATGGCTGATGCGTTCATAGGTAACGCTTATCCCCATTCCGCGACATAGTTCCAGCACCAGGGGGCAGCGCCGCAGTAGCTGGGGCATTTCCCGCCCAGAGGCTGGGAGGCAAATGCTCCCCGGCGCAGACCTGACAGGCTGCGCTCGAGATGCTCCCGGGTAAGCGCGATAGCTCCCTGCGGGCCATAGAGTTCCCCGGCCCGGAAGCGGCTGAGCTTCAGGCTGCTAGCCCCGTCCGGGCCGATCTTCCAGTAGAAGCCTTCCACCGGCTCGCCCAGGCCCAACGCGTCTCGGGCAGCCAGGGCGTACACCCCCAGCTGCAAGCGCCGGCCCTCGATCAGGTCGCGGGGAGACAGGTGGCTGCCGCCGGTCTTGTAGTCGATCACCCGCAGCTCCCCCGTTTCGTTCACGTCGATGCGGTCGATCACCCCGTGCAGGCGCACGATCTGACCCTCGACCTGGATCGTCAAGGGCGGGGCGCCGCGCAGCCCGAAAGGCTGTTCGAAGCGCAGGGGCTGCCAGCCGCCGGACTGCTCATACAGGCTGACGACCGTTTGCTCCAGACGCTCGAGCAGCTCGGCCTGCTGCGCCTCCCACAAAGGGGAAGGTCGGAAGCCGTACTGGGCCGGGGCGGCGGCAAATTCCTGTGGAACGACCCAGCGCAACTTCTCGAGCAGGGCTGCGAGGTCCGATCGATCCCCGGTTTCCCGGTAGGTGCGCTCGAGCACGCCGTGCAGCATCGAGCCGAGCTGGGCGGCGTCGAAGTCCCACCCGGGCGGTTCATGCGCTTCCACCGCCAGGCTGTTTTCGACAAAAAAGCGGAATGGGCAGGCTGCGTAGCACTCCAGGCGGGAGGTGCTCCAGGTATGCTCCGGCCCGAACTGCTCCCCGATCCGCCGGACCAGCCCATCCGAGGAGGCTTCGTCCTCGGAGAATGCTTCTGGATCCTGCAATAATTGGTTCAACCTCAGGTGAGCCTGACGCACTTGATCGTAGCCGTGATTCAGAGGGGCGAAGCTCTCTTCGCTCAGATGGGTACCGGTGAGCCCTTCCCGGCGCACGGCCCAGAAGAGCAGCTCCTGAGCGGAGGCGGCGTTGACCAGGGGGCGCGCATCTTCCGGGCCGACCTGCCGGACGCGATCTAGAAACAGGGCTTTGACCGCGTTCCAGTAGGGAGAAGGCTCCCAGGGATCGCCGCTGTCGGCGAGATAAGGCCGGGTGAGCAGGAGGAAGCGGTCCGAGCGGGTCACCGCCTGGTAGAATAGCCCGATCTGGTTGCGCTCCAGGCGGGACTGCATCCCCAGCAGATTGCGGGTGTCTTCATCCAGGAGCGGATCGGGGTGCTCGACCTTAGGGAATATGCCTTCCGAAAGCCCCGTTAGAACCACTGCCTGAAAACGAAGCCCACGGGCTTCGATGGGGCGCATCACCCCAACCGCCTCCTGGCGCAGATCGGTCTCCTCGGAGTAGCTGCTGCCTTGCAGCAAACCCTGGAGCTCGGCGAGAAAGCTGGGGTAAGCGATGTTCCGCTCACCCAGGATGGTTTCCACCAGAACCATTCCTCGCAGGCATTCCCGAAATGCTGAGAGAACCGCTTGGTTCTCTAGGGCAGGGCTGGCTTCCAGGGAAACTGCCTGAAAGCATACATTTTGGAGCAGGTCTTCCAGCCAGGTCACCCAGGCTGTACTGGTGCGGGGCTCGGCGGGTGGTTGGATCCGATCCATGAAGGACCGGAAGATGGCGTGAAGATGGTCTGCCGCCTGTGCAACGGGAAGCCTGGGCAGGGAACTCTCTTCCTCCAGATCCTCTTCTTGCTCGGAGGAACCCTCTCGGGATTTCAAGATCGCGAAGACCTCGTCCCATTGATCCAGCCCCTCGATCACGATCCCAAAACGGCTGACCAGGTCCAGGGTGTCCGCTTCTCTGCGGGTGAGCCCCAAGCCGGATAAATCGAAGAAAGGGGTGCGTAGGGCGTCGAGCACCTGACGGCGGGGATAGTTCAAGAGAGGCAGGGTGAGCAGGTTCAGCAGGGAAGCGATGGCCGGCGCCTGAACCAGCAGCCGGCTCTGGGTGAAGCGCACCGGCAGACCAAATTCGACCGCCGCGGCGCGCAGGTGCGGGAAGTACTGGTCCGGGTCGGGGACCAGCACCGCGCAGCCGCCGATCGGGACATCGTCACGCCGGATACGGGCTTTGAGGTAGCGCAGAGCTTCGCGGGCTTCCTCGGCGGGTGAACGGGTTTCCAACAGCCCGACCAGAGTGGTTTTTGGGGGGAAGGCGGTTTTTCCCGTCTCAAACAGGTTGGCTTCCAGGTAAGCCAGCGGCTCAAGAAGCGTCACTGGGGATACTGGGGCGATGATTTCCGCGGCCAGGTCTTTGTGGAGCTCGGTTAGCGCGGTCTGGAATCCTCGGTGGACCGGGCGGATCCAACCAGGGTCGCCCGGCAGGGTGATCAAGGTTCGGGCAGATCGGGGCGCCAGTAGGCCAAGCAAGCGGCGCTGAGCAGGATTGAAGGAGTCAAACCCATCCACCACCAGAAGTGCGCATTCGGCCAAGAGGGTGGGTTCTTGCTCGAGAGCCTCAATCGCGAGCCAGGCTGATCCCTCACCATCCATCCATTGGATCTGATCGAGCAGGTCCTGATAACGCTGGTAGATTTGGGCTAGCTCCAGCCTGGGAAGGTGATCGGGGCTGAAGGATGCGATCAGCTGCTCCGGAGAAATAAGAGATCGCTTGAATTCCGCGATGGCGCCCTCCACCGTGAGGGTGAACCCCGGCAGGCCGCATAGGTTGGCATAATACTGGAGATTCGCCCGATCGATTGCGGTTCGGATGAGCTGGTGGACCAACGCCGCAGGCGCCGTGGGGATACGCCTTTCTGCTCGTTCTAGGATTTCCAGGCAGATATCGCCGAATGTCGCGATCTGTGCTCCTAAGCTTCCACCCGAGGAAGCCAACGTTTGGCGAAAATTGGCGGCCTGCTGGTGATCCCCAACGATCACCCAGATTGGGGCAAGCGGCTGACTGGCCAGGGTTTCCCGGATCGCTTCAATGCACGCGTGGGTTTTTCCACTCGCAGGAGAGGAGAGAAGAACTTGGACCGTCATCAGGCAGCGGCGACAGCGCCCCCTTTGCAAGAATGGGATGGTACGATCTCAAATTACGGTTTGAATATGGGATTTCAATACCATTATAGGTGAAACGCGGAAAACAAGGAATAAATAGGAGAAGAAGAATTTTTCTAACTTCGTAATCCCAAATGAGCCCAAAAAATTAATCCCTAAGCTTCCCCTCCTTAACCTTTATTCTCAAAATGCCCATGTTTTCATGCGCCTTAAACAGGTAATTTGCTATTTTTTATTCCCCTCTAGGCAGTTCTGTCCTTAACCGACTCTCGCCTCTGGAAATTTCTTTTTTACATTTGCATTGAAAAACTTACCCTTTGATTCGGCATTCATCATTTCTTCAAATAAATAACTTGGAAAATCATAATATTGCCAAATTTCCCCACTGGATTTGAATTCAATTTCAAGAGTCGATATGTTTGGGTCATACCCGATGGAAGTAATCATTAATGATTCCACATATTGTCTTTCCATATCTTCATTTAGACTCTTTGGTGATTTGTTTTTGTTCTCTTATCGCTGTTATTATATTTTTATAATGTTGCTCATTGGGAGGAAATGTCTTATTCCAGTTTTTCGCTAATGCAGGATCATTGCTGCTTGGGCGGGGTTCAACCAGGCTGATTCTCACTCTTGATGGTATTTTTATAGATTCACCAACAATCACAGCTTCTCCTATCCGTAACGATGGCAAAAAATCTATTAGATTAGTCATATTATTTGGAGACGCAGATTTGACTGTACTCTGGTCAGCGTTGTTGGTTAACCTTAATGCAATGAATGTACCGACTTGCGATAGTATTGTGGTAGATATTTCAGATGGTCTTTGTGACACAACCATTGCTCCCACTCCAAACTTTCTACCCTCTTTAAACAATTTTTCAACTGCTTTTCTTGCATAACCATAAACAAATCGACTCCCTTGCTCTTCGGATAGATAAGAATGGGCTTCTTCAAATACCATTAAGATTGGTCTATTCCTCCCCGTATACTCCTCGAATCTTCCCCAATACATACTATCAAAAATAATCCTTGTTAACAATCCAACAGATAAATCGATCAATTCAAATGGAACACCGCTTAAATCCAAAATAGTTAATCTTTTGTCGTGATCAATCCAATCACGGACTAATTTATCTATATCATTTTCACTTTCTGTTGTATAGAATTCACCCGGAAAGAACATAAAATCAAATCGAGAGTCTTTTAATCTCGCGTATATATTTTTTTCATGGCTATACATTTCTTGCCTTTTAGACTTATATGGCCTCTCTGCTCCCATCGAATATGGCTTAAATGTTGCTGGAATTAATAAATTAGGGTCACCCGCACCTATTAATTCCTCGGTTTTTTCATTTTGATTTTCAATAGTAGCCGTGCTATATGTACCATTTACTTCTCGATTTAAATTGTGCCATAATAACCTGATATCAAATGGAATAGGTGAATCCGCGGTGATTAAATCGCTGTTTACTAATCCAGCTTTGAGCTTCGACGCATTATTTTTTTTCATACTGACTATTTCAGATCTTAATCTTTTGTCTTGGAGTTGATCTTGTCCTGCTTGCCTACCAACAAGAAAAAAGGACAACTCGTCGAATGTCATTATCCAGAAAGGAATATATAGAGGATTTACCGGATCATTTATTTTAAATATTTTTGCATCCCCACCGAAAGCCGATTCATACTCGCCGTGGGGGTCAATAAGCACTATTCGCGAACCCGGATAATCCCTCAATATTGATTTGGTTATATGGGCGGTTGCATTAGATTTCCCGCTCCCGGTTGATCCTAAGATTGCGCTATGCCTAAGGACAAAGTTTTGGAGATCAACAAAAACGGACAAATTATCTGTTGATGAATGCTTACCGATTTCTAATAGCCCATCTTTTTTACCCCCATAGATACTCCTCAAATCATCTTCAACAACGATATGTACTTCATCATTGACTGTAGGGTAAGTTCCAATACCTTTTTCAAATTCCATATTTCCAAGTTTTTCACCAATAAGTTGGACTTGTAGGTATCTGTCCCCATAGTTGGGTTTATCAAAGTTTTCTTCATTTTTGCTGGGTGTATTACTTACTGAAGATACAATTCCGTAAAGGGCCATATATCCTAAAGGTATTTTTACCAAGGTTCCGATTTGCCCAATCCTATACAATCTCCCATTAATTACAGGAGAATATGATTTTATTTCCTCACTATTAATTTCAACTTCTATAGATTTACTATCAACATTAATTACTTTTCCCAGATATGTTACATCGTTTATCATTATTTTCCCCCCACTTTTTCAAATATCTTATCTTCTTTACCACTTGTCTCAACGAAGAAGTTGACTAAATTCATGTATTCACCCAGCTTGAACTGTTTTTTATCTTTATCCCAAAAGCTTGCGATCACTTTATCTTCTTGGGCCAAATTTGGTGCGTCAGTATCCCATGAACCGCTGTTTGCAGAAATATTCGCCATTGTTGGGGAATAAGCGGTGAAATTTGGGCAAGATATACCACAGTCAATAATTTTTTTCATATCAGTATCGCTGAATAGAAATGCGATTATGTGTAATCTATTATTCTGGTGCAAGGCATTAAAAAATATATCGTTGATATGCTCATCCGAAAATGAATAACCAGAAATAAGAAATAAACCTTCTCCTTCTAGTAAATATCGCTTTAGCCTATCAAAAAAGGCAAGAAAAGGTTGCTTTCGGGATAGCTCATATTTTTCTTTTGAGGGATAAATTACAAGTTCATCGTTATCATTATCTAGAACCTTTGCTAATACACCTAACCTTACAACTTTATTATTGTTGCGGGTTGGATTATTTTTCCAAAACCATCCTAATGACCCATGTATCTTCCATAGCCTGATCCAACTCACTGGGGGGGCGTCTAACCTATTCCGTGTTTCGATACTGTCCGGTAGGAAAAATGGTTCATTTGCCCCAACAAAACCATCAAAATAAGGGATTTGGAGGCTTTCAAAAGACTTCTCAAAAACCATATCGTAATTTGTTGTAAATATCTCTTTTGTAAAATCTCTACTTAACCAATTTACCCAAGACAACAATTTTTTAGTTATCGAGTAATCTGCCCTATCTTCTTCATGCGTAATTATTTCATATATTTTTCTACATATCTTGATATCCAAAGATTTTGCTATATCTCCACAAATCCCCATGTAATCTCGAGCACTGGAATCCCTTGTAATCTGCCGTATTAATCGCAGTTGGTTTAATATATCTTCCACCGTAATTGTTGTGTCGGAAGAGTAATGAATTTTCAGGCTGTCTTCAATAAATTTGACTTGCTTTCGATCATCTTCGTCAAGCTCGGACTTTATTGCGTTGGTAAGTGTGATTATTCCTGGTATACCTATTGCCATTGATGTCCCGGCACCAAAGAAGAATCCCACTCTTTTGATTACCGAAATCTGATTTCTCAGTTCATTTAACTCACGGGTAACATCGAACTTCATGCGATTACTCGTGTTTTCACCCACAGTTCGAATTACTGAAGTATCCATCTTTCTCTCCATGTGCTTCAGATGGCTATGATGGTGGGTAGTTACCTACTCTATTCCATAGCACAGATGATAAAAATTGGAATAATAAAAAGTTTCAGAAGCGTAACGCCGTTCCTTAGGGTATGTGTGTGACCAATATTTGATTGTGCAAGGGTTTTTCTGTAAATTCGGTCAGGTTATTCCCATCGGTTTCTTAAAGTTCCAAGGAACGAGTTGTGGAAAAGTGGAAAGGTGAAGACTTTTCCACTTTTCCACAACCCCTACG